>JAPOKD010000144.1 GCA_029977825.1 Planctomycetota bacterium
CTCAGAACATGAAGCTATAATCAAAGAATTGAAGACTCGACTTCCGAAGGTAAACAGGCAATGACATACGTTTTTCGAATGACGGTGCTCTTGCTGGTTCTCACACTATCAGTGGTCGCCAGTGAAGAGATACAAGGGAAACAACGGCCAAACGTAGTCTTCTTCCTCGTTGATGATCTTGGGCAGCGAGACGTCGCATGCTATGGCAGCCAGTTCTATGAGACGCCAGCGATCGATTCGCTTGCCGAGGATGGTATTCTTTTTGAAAACGCATACGCGACATGTCATGTATGCTCGCCAAGCAGGGCAAGCATCTTGACTGGTAAATACCCAGCCCGTACGAATTTGACGGAGTGGTTGGGAGGACGTCCCGAGAGAGCGTACGAAAAACTACATCATGGTGAAAAACTGACGGCGTTGCCCGATGAAGAGCAAACTCTGGCAGAGACATTGCATGAGCATGGTTATGCCACTGCCAACTACGGGAAGGCTCACCTGAGTAAAGACCCTAAAACCTATGGATTCGACGAAGCTATTACGGGTTGGGTACGTTCCTATTATCACCCGTTTTCACCCAGCTATGAGACCACACTGGCTTCCAAGCCGGGTGACTATTACACGGACCGCTTGACAGATGCAGCGATTGATTTCATCGAGCGGAATCAAAACAAACCGTTCTTTGTTCATCTGGAGCACTTTTCGGTGCACGATCCGATTCAAGGGCGCAAGGATCTGGTCCAGAAGTATCAGAAGAAGCTTGCGACAATGCCACCACAGAGCGGCCCTGATTACATTCTGGAGGCCAATCCAGATGGGCCAGCACTCTCTGCCGATCGACTGAAATCGCTCGAGCAGGCAGATAGCATGGAAGTCCATCAGAATGAGCGTGTTTGGTGGGTGAAGCAAAAACAGGATAATGTCGAGTTTGCCGGAATGGTTGAGGCGACGGACCAAAGTCTGGGCCGAATTCGGGCAAAGCTCAAGGATTTAGGCTTGGAAGAAAATACGATCATTATCTTCACCGCTGATAACGGTGGTATGGCAGCTTCAAATCAGTATCGTGGAATCAAACATTCTCGCGAGGTGTTGAATTCGCGTTTTGCAAGTTCCAACCTGCCGCTTCGTGGTGCCAAAGGTTGGAACTATGAAGGTGGGATTCGAGTTCCCCTCATCGTGCATTGGCCAGGAAAAATCAAATCGAATTCCACATCTCAGGCGATCGTCACGGGAACTGACTTCTATCCAACGCTTCTGGAAATGTTGGGGCTTCCTGTATTACCTGAGCAACACATGGATGGTCGAAGTTTTGTTCCTGCTTTGAAGGGGCACGCGTATGATCGGGGACCAATCTTTTGGCATTTTCCCCATTACAGTAATCACGGTTACCAGAGTCCCGGTGGGGCAATTCGCGCGGGGCGATACAAATTACTTGAATACTATGAAAACGGAACGTTGCAGCTGTTTGATCTCGAAAACGATATTGGAGAACGTCACGACTTAATAAAGTCACACCCGGAAGTGGCAGAACGACTGAAAAAAATGCTTCATGATTGGCGCAAGGAGGTCGACGCCAAGATGCCGTATCCCAAAACCACCACATCAAAGCCAGCGCCAGGAGCTCGGGTTTCTAAAACTGACAAGGTCTCAGATGCTGCCATGAACCGCCTGCCATTGGATGTCGAGAGGTTCGCTCTGGGATGGAAAGTGAAAAACTGGGGTGGACCGGGTATGAAACCGGGTCTGCGAACGAACTCGCTGGGACGCAGTAAGGTGCTGGTAACGCACCCGCGTAGCAAGGATATTCCCTGCGTTTTGTACCGCAATGTGCAAGTCCCCGTTGGGAAAAGGAGTGCACTCAGGTTCGCCGTCAATAATCATCCCAAGGGAGACTGGACGCTACTTGTTCGGATCGATGGAGAAGAAGTTCTGCGGGAACCCATCGAAGGTTCAGAATGGCAGGGTTTCAGCGTTGATATCACGAAGCACGCAGGGAAAACGATTAGCGTTGAACTGGAGAATGGAGCCAGCGGCTGGTCGTTCGAGGCGGGTTATTGGCACCAGATCGAACTGGTGGAGGAATAGGGCATCGATAGAGTTTGCGATCGCAGGGCCACGCTTTGCTGCAGTCTGTCCGAACCAAAATCCACAAAAAAGGCCGCTGATCACGCGCGATCAGCGGCCTTTTGATTTCGAGTGGAGGATAACGGACTTGAACCGATGACCTACGCGCTGCCAGCGCGTCGCTCTCCCAACTGAGCTAATCCCCCGAAAGGTAGACTCATGTTTTAGTCGACGAACCCATTTCGTGAAAGGATCGTCTGACTGATTTTTCAAAAACGTAGCAGGTTGATTTCCGGGACGTCAAGTGCCGCCGTACAGTCTGTTGCACATGCGAAACCGGAATTTAGCGATCCGACTGGCGAACGATCTGTTCAAGCACGTCAGAAAATGGGATTCGGTCGCAAATGCCAAAGCTGGGATGGCGGGAAAGACGGGCACGAGTGAATCCGGGTGACGAAAGTCCACACAGGAATCTCGCCTGGTCCCGCGGGTGGACAAATCGGTCGGGGTACTCACTTGTGACTTCCTCAAGCAGCCTTAATGCAGAAGATCCGATTGATCGAAATCCTTGCTCTGGTAGCGTCCATGGTCCTTCACCCTTACAGGCAGTGCATTCTCCACATGGTTCAGTTGATTCGCCGAAATGTCTAGAAAGGCTTTGCGGCTGACATGAGGTTGCCAAAGCAAGATTGAAGAATTCGTCCAATCGGTTGACTTCACTTGTCTCGCGTCTGGTCAGACGTTCATGAAGTTCATCGGCCAAGGTCTTTGCGTCATCAATGTTCTTCAGCTTGCGATATCCATGAACGAGATCGGATACCTTGACCTCCAACCAGTTCTGTTCGCTCATGTGGTCAATCGCACGTATTACCCGTTGGCGATCGACACCAAGTTTCTGTGCGGCAAGGACCGTATTGAGGATGAACCAGGTGCGTCCTTTGGTAAGTGAGGAAAGTACACCTGCGCAAAACTCACGTTCCTCACCTTGGAAGTGATCCAGAATCACCCGCGATGTGACCAGTGGCTTGATCTTGTATGTGTCGTACCGCGGTGATGTTGCTTTCAGGTAACCAGCCAATTCCAGATAAGTCAGTAGTGTTCGAACCACCAGAATTCGGATGTCGGTCTCATAGGAAAGCTTGTAATGGGAAATATGAAAATGATCATGTTGGTCTTTGATCAAATCAATCAGTCGCCCGACGCCATGCCTGGAGGGCGTGTCTCCATAAGCAAAGTTTTCCAGCACAGTACGGTCATCAAGCGATAACAGGATTTCACAGGTAGCCTGTTCATTGTCGCGGCCTGCGCGGCCAATTTCCTGCGCGTAAGCTTCGAGTGATTTCGCCGGATTGAAGTGGTACACATACCGTATGTCAGACTTGTCGATACCCATACCAAACGCGATCGTGGCAACTACGATGCCATCAGTCGAAGTAATAAAGTCCTGCTGAATTTGTTCGCGTTGCTCTGGATTCATTCCAGCATGGTAGGCGATTGCCTCATATCCATCTTCCGTTAACTGTTCGGCAATCGCTTCAGCGGTTCGTTGCAATGTGACGTAGATCAAAGTTGAGCCACGGGGGCGTTCCCGTAGACGCGACAGCAGCGTGGGGTACTGTTCTTCAGCATCAATGACCGTGCTCTTGAGATGCAGATTGGGACGGAAAAAACTGGTGCGAATCGCATCTTCATCCGCAATGTCGAAAGCTTTGCGAATGTCTTTCAGCACGTCAGGCGTTGCCGTAGCCGTCAGAGCCAGGATGCGTTCAGCGGATAACTCCTTCGCCAATTCAGCCAGTTTTAAATAGTCGGGGCGAAAGTTGTGTCCCCACTGGCTGATACAATGAGCTTCATCGACTGCAAACAGCGAAACGTGCAAGGTACCGACCATTGCCAGAAAACGTTCGTTGAAGAAACGTTCGGGTGCGACGTACAACAATTTTGTGCGTCCCTCACGAATGTCTTTCATCGCGGTGGTGAATTGCTGGGCGGGCATCGATGAATCAAGTCGAACAGCGCTGATACCTCTGGCGGCCAACGCGTCACATTGATCCTTCATCAAGGCAATCAGGGGCGAGACGACGACAGTGGTCCCAGCAAGCATCTGGCTGGGCAACTGATAGCAAAGGCTCTTTCCACCACCTGTTGGGAAAATGGCGGCAACGTTTTTTCCCTTGAGCAGACGTTCAATAACAGCCGATTGCCCTGAGCGAAAGCTTGTGAGATCAAATTTCTGTTGCAGGATATCCAGAGGATTTGCTGCCGGTTCACCACTTGCCGTTCGTTGCCGGTTGTCCACTACCTGTTCCTCAAATTCCATCTTGGTCCGCTTCGGTCGCTTCCTGCTTATATTTCTGGCTCGGAAGTGTATGAAAGCTCACTTCCTAGTCAAGGTTCAAAACTGCCGGACCGCTCAGTTCGCTCAAGCTGTGTATCGCTTGATGCCCAGCATTCGATCAAGAGAATCACCCGTTTGATAGATAAGAGCTTCAGGAAAGTGCTGGTAGGGATGGAAGTATTCAAAGGTGAGATAGCCGTCGTACCCTATTTCGTCAAATGCTTCCAGAACGGCAGGCCAGTTTGTGGTTCCATCAAGCAGAGGGCGAAAAGCCTCCAATGAATGGTCGGTGCCCTTCTTGGTGTATTCCTTGAGGTGGACATTTTTGATTCGCTTTCCAAGGATGGGTATCCAGTGCTCTGGAAATTGGTATTCCATGATGTTGCCGGTATCAAAATGCACCTGAACGTACTGGCTGGAAAAGCTATCAACAAAGTCCACCATCTCCATGGGTGACATCAAGTAGCCATTGAAGAAGATATTTTCCATATTGAGGTGGACCTTGAGTTTTTCGGCTAACGGTAGGAGTTGGCCGATTGCTTCACGCGCTCTTCGGTCACAGACATCATTGGGAGTTGGCTCATGGTCTTCTCGCCACGGCATATGAACTGCGCCGGGAACCACGAGCAAGTTTTCTGTTCCAAGATCGTGGGCGGCTCGGGTCATTTTTGTTGCCAGTTCCAGCCCCTTGGCACGCTCCGCGGAGTCATTGCTGGTGAGGGGATAGGGCCAGAATAAAAAGGAGCAGAGGCCACTGATTTCGATGCCAATTTCCTCGGCCATGTTTCGAATCTGGATAAACTCTTTTGTGCCCGACTTGGGTGACAGTTCACTGTCGAGGTCATAGTTCAGTTCGATGCCATCGAAACCGGCATCTTTGGCCAATTCGAGGCACTGCCGCAGATTCATTTTGTCTGGATATGGAAAAGCCCACAAGTTGATGGACTTTTTCATCTTGTATCGTCGTCCGACTGGGTTGGGATCAGCCGCGGTGGTGGTTTCGCCTGACGCCGTGGCTGCCCAAGCAGCACTACCGAAGGCGGCGTAGGTAAGAAGCTGTCTTCTTCCAAGAGCATTTTCAGGTTTCGTCATGGCACTCTCACTAACATCTAAGGGAGCGGTTTGATTGCTTACACGCGGGATTCACGGAATCGAATTTGTCGGATTGAAAATAGCCGGTTCTCTGGTTTTTGCCCAAGTGTCTTATGTACAACGAACAACTTGCCAAGCTATTGCTTACGGTCGACAACGTAATGCAGTTGATTAAAACTGGCTCGCGCCTGCCCATCATCCTCCCACAAAACGATCGTACAGCGTTCGTGCGACACTGATTTCTGACGTGCCTGTGACCACCACACGCCCATCGCGGAATAGTGTCAAACTGTGGGTATCGTTTGGGAATAGACGTACAAAGAATGGGTTGGCCTGGACGCGACCAATATTTTTCCACCGTTCGGCCATCATGGTCAGGTCGATCTCTGTATTTCGGCTCCCAGCGATCTGAACCGCGTCGCGTCCACACAGGGTGGCCGCAGCTTCAGATTGAACTGTGCGATTACCTTCCAGAAACTGGTATTCGTTATTGCCACAGGCCGGACAGGAATCACTTAAGGATGGTGACAGGTTCAGTTCGCGGAAGCGATTGCTCCACAGATCGATTGACAGGAGGGAGTTATGAACATGTTCCCGATTTCCGGATAGCCACTTGATCGCTTCTGTACTTTGCAGGCTGGCAACCGTGTGTGTCGCGGAACCTACAACACCAGCGGTGTCACAGGTATCCACCGCTGAGGCTGGCGGAGGCTCTGGGACGAGGCAGCGAAAACAGGGCCGACCAACCCCGGTAAACAGCCGGACTTGTCCTACGGCTCCCACGCAACCACCATGCACCCAAGGTGTTTCGGTCTTCAGGGACCAGTCGTTGAGTAGGAAACGGATTAGAAAGTTATCAGCAGCATCGATCACTAAATCAACACCATCAAGAATGTCACAGATGTTCCCGGATGAAACATCTGCGACTACCGGGTGTAACTCGATATCACTATTGATGGCTTGCAGTCGATCGCAGCTGGCATCAGCTTTGGAACGCCCATCGATCGCGTCCTGTTCGACGTACAGCGCTTGCCGTTGAAGATTGGTCCATTCGACAACATCACGGTCGATGATCACAAGCTTACCAACACCGGCTCGGGCCAGTATTTCAGCCGCTACGGTACCCAGAGCGCCAGCACCCAGAACGGCAACACGCGAAGCGGTAATGTCCTGGTGCCCTTTCGACCCGATGGGTGCGAATTGGATCTGTCTTGCGTATCGGTTAGCCGGGGAATCGCTGCTCATGAAGACGATGGTCGATCAAATGCTGTGCGGGTAAGTTAGTCGTATGAATGCGATCTTGTCTGCTTGCTCGGCTCGACGCAAGCCACCAAAACCCCTAGCCGCCATGTTACACGATGAAAGACTCTTGTCTGCCCAATTTGCATCGACTCCGTGAACGATCAGATTTGTTGAGAAACCTTCGCGAGTTTTTCGATCAACGGGGTTTTTTGGAGGTTCAACCACCCTGTTTAACGACGGATTGCGTGATTGATCCCTATATCGATCCCTTGCGTGTTGATACTCGTGAATTCCAGTTGATTCCACGCAACGGTGAAGAATTCTATTTCTTGCAAACCTCCCCCGAGGCTGCCATGAAACGCATGTTGGCAGCCGGAGCTCCATCGATTTACAGTCTTGGGCCCGTCTTTCGCGCTGGCGAGCATGGCGATCAGCATAACCTGGAGTTCACCATGCTTGAGTGGTATGAACTAGGAGCTGATGTAGAACAGGGGATCGAGATTCTGGGTGCCTTGGCCTGCGATATTTTGAAGACAGTGCATTTTGAGGTTCATTCGTATCGGCATTTGTTTCGCGATTACTGCGGTTTTGATCCCATCGATGCGGAACTACAGACACTCGTGGAATGTGCTACCGAGATCGATTCCTCACTCGCGATGTCACTTGCAGAAGATCGCGATGGTGTCTTGGATTTGATTCTTAGTCATGTGATTCAACCAGAACTTGGACACGACTGCCCCGTGATCGTGCGTGACTACCCACTTAGTCAGGCTGCCTTGGCAAAGACTTCCGTGCAAGACAAACAATGCGCAGCACGGTTTGAGCTTTTTGTGGCTGGAATGGAGTTGGCAAATGGTTACGACGAATTGCGTGATCCTGACGAGTTGCTGACACGTTTTCGTGCTTGTAATGAAAAACGCAAAAAATCGGGACGCCGCACATTGCCTCTGGAAATCCCATTACTGAAAGCAATGCAGGTTGGTCTTCCCCAATGTGCGGGGGTAGCTTTGGGCGTTGATCGCTTGCTGACAGTCCAATTGGGGGAAAAAAATATTTCAACCGTCATGCCATTTACGATTTTGAACGCTTGAGGAAAATTTTTCGCTTTCGACCAGCCGCTTGATTAAAATAAAGGCGGCTCGATTGAGGAGGTCGATATGAAACAGTTAGAGATATCTTCACAAGGTGGTACAGCGACTCAGAGTAAAACTGGTACGCGAATGCTGGCGGTGAATGCCGCATTCCTGAAAGACATCAAAGATGACAATCAGGACCTGAAAAAGTTGTTGGACCAGATCACACCGATCACCCGCCATCAACAGACGGCGGCGAATCACTGGCCTGAACTAATCACGCTCATGAGTGATTTGCGAGATCAACTGGCTCTGCATTTTTCGTTGGAAGAAGCCTACGGCTATTTTGATGACGCCATTGTTTCAGCGCCCGAGTTGAGTGTGACCGCAGAAGTGCTTCGCAGTGAGCACCCTTCTCTGTTCGCAAACATCCGTGATTTGGCCGATCAGGTTTCCGAGATCTGTTCAGACAGGCCGGATCAAGTTAATGACTTCATCGCCCGGTTTGATGCTTTTCGCCGCGATTTTGAAATTCACGAGGAGAGCGAGTTGAAGCTTATCCTCGATTCTTTGGATGACGATCTGGGTGTTGGTGATTGAACGTGCGACGGTGATTCTTGTCGCACTGCAATACCGGTTCTGGGTTGCGGTACAGGTGAAACCACTTCACTTTATGTTTGCTGTGTCGGGTCTGACTTTGAATTGGGACCAGAAGAGGCTTCACGCCGTGAAAAACGTCCCAAGGTTGCGACAAAACTTGGAACCAGAATGGCACGCACATAGAAGGTGTCGATCAGAACGCCAAGACCGAGCGCGAAGCCAAGCTCGGTGATGCCACGCAGCGATGTACCACTTGATTCATTGAAATAGCCAAACCAGCCTGCAATGGTCGGAAACCATGACGAAGATGTCATGCTGAAGAATGTAGCCGCCATCACGAGTCCACATGCGGTGATGATTCCACCGGTCTTGGTGATCGCACGTCTGAGAGCTGATAGCCAGCCCAGGTTCTTTTGCTCCTCAACGATTCTGGTAACCAGATAAACGTTGTAGTCCTGACCAACGGCCACCAGAATGACAAACAGGAATAGTGGAAGCTTCCAGTCCAGGCCCACAAAGTCTGACCCGTAGACGTTTTTGAAAAAGATCAGAGTAATCCCGAGCGTGGCGTAGTAACTGATCAACACGGTTGCGATCAGGTACAGGCAGAGCCCCAGTTTGCGTATGACAAGAAGTAATACAAGAAATACAGCAAGCACGACAGCGATCTTGATTCGCTGATTATCTCGCAGCGTGACGGTCCTGAGGTCAATGATGGACGGGGTGGTACCAGTAAGAACCACCCGCGATCCGGCCCAGTCGGAACCCGGTGCTTGGACGTATTGATGAAGGAATTTGTCAATGTCTGTGACGATCTTGGCCGTTTCCATTGCAAACGGGTCACCATCGATCGTGATGTCGAGTCGGGCCAGGCGATTTTCCAGGGCGGGGAGCGGCGAAAAGAAGTACTGTTGTGCCATACGATGATTTTGTAATGCCCGTCTCCTCCACGCATCACGATTCAACAAACTCATGACCTTGTCTGGTGGGAAGTCACCCAAAGGATCATCGGCAGTCCGAACAGTGGATACTCCCGTGAGTGTGTACAGCTTTTCCGTAAGTGCCTTGATTTGTTTTTCGAGATCTTTTCTTGCCACGTTTTCGGGATGAACCAGCAGCACGGTGACAGGGTTGATTTTCCCGATGTCGAAGTGTTGTGCGAGAAGACGCAATCCCTGTCGGCTTGGAGCGGAATGATTCAGTTGACCACTGAGGTTGTACGTGACGTCACGCTCGTTTCTGAGCCCGTATACGCTTGGAATAAGCAGCAGTCCGATTCCAAAAACCAGAGTAGTTAGCGGATATCTGGTTAATGTGAGCGCAATCCAGTTCCACAGGTTTTCTGTGGAGGATCGTCCCGCTGCAATAGTCTTACCGTAAATGGTCAGTCGTTCAGCGTCGTTGATTTTGATCGGTGTGGGCCAAAATACCCTTGGTCCAATTGCTCTGAGTAAGGCAGGCGTCAAGGTGGTGCAAACCAGCAAACCCACGAGCAGGCAGATTGCGATGATCGGGCCGGTGTAATGAAACTTGCCAAAGCTTGCGATCCAGAGCATGCCTAAGCCGACAACGGTGGTCATGGCGCTGCCAATCAACGCACCCATCACGCCGGAAAGTGCGTTGGTGCACGCTTGGTCCCACGGAACTTTGCTTGCTTCCTCACGTAGACGCGCAATCAAAAACAGGCAGTAATCAGTTCC
>JAPOKD010000866.1 GCA_029977825.1 Planctomycetota bacterium
ACGCTGAATCGCGCTGTGCGATGAAAGTATGGTGTGTTTCACGACGGCACGACCCCGGAAGTCCAGCGGATGAGTCGCTCGCTTTTAAAACAAACCACCTATTTGCAGTTGTTGCTCACAATCCTGCTAGCAACAGGATGCGCACCTACGCAACCATTCTTCCTGCATGAATCGCCTGATCTGCAGTACTATCTCAATAGTGCAACGCAGATTGAGTATCCCGATGTTGAAGTCGACAGTCTGGCAGAGACCACTGAGGCGCAACGCCCGCTCTCGATTGGCAACCATGATTATCAATTCTGGGACCTGACGGTCGAGGACTGTGTGTCGATCGCGCTACAAAACGCGAAATTCTTCGTCACGACCAGTGGCAACGCAGAATTCCGCCAGAACATTGCAGCCCAATTCACAAGTGCTTCGGCCGATCAGTTGGGAAGCATCTACGATGTTGCCATTCAGCAAGCGACTACCCAATCCATTCCTCTGACAGTTGACGGAAACGGAAACAGGATTCTCCCACGCGGAGTACAACGAGCGAATCAGATCGGTGGCGTTGAGGACGCACTTTCCGAGTTTGACGCGCAAGCAAGTGCATTCTTCGACTACAGCACGACAGACAGACCACGCAACACAGGCCAAAGCTCGGTTTCGCAAACCTTCTTTCAGGGACAGGATGCAACGCAACAGAGCGCAATCAGCAAACGCTTCGCTACGGGGAGTGTCGCTACCTTACGCCAACAGGTGATTTACTCACGAAACAACCTTCCGCTGGGCGGCCCCGGTACAGCAGCCCGGCAACTTGGAAGCGACTGGACAGCGACTCTGGAGGCACAGATTCAACAGCCACTGATGCGGAATCGTGGGACTCTCGTGAATCGTATTCCTGTAGTACTTGCCAGCTTGAATGAAGATGTCTCGATAACTGACTTTGAAGTTCAGGTTCGCAACCTCGTTCGTGATGTAGAGGTTGCCTACTGGAATCTTTATGTTGCCTACCGCAGTGTCAATGCTGCGATTATCGGACGCAACAGTGCCATTGCAACGGCGAAGTTTGCCAAACTCAACTACGACAATGGCACGGGAACGAAGCAGGAATTGGCACAGGCGGAAGAGCAGTATTATGGTTTTCGAGCCCGACTTTCATCAGCTCTTGCAGGTTCGAACATGCCAGGCGATGACCGCTTTGGTGTGTACGGTTATGAACGCGTGATGCGAGAACTGATGGGACTGGCGGCCACTGATGGACGATTGATTCGCCCGATTCAGGAGCCCAGTCTGGCACGTCTCGAATTTGATTGGAACGAAAGCGTTGTCCAGATGCTCTACCTGAGTCCTGAACTACGAAAAGCAAAAACCTTTATCAAGCAGCGTGAACTGGAGCAGGTTTCTGCCAAGAACCAGATTCTTCCAGAAGTCAACTTGTCATTGCTTTATCGCTGGGTAGGTGTGGGTGATACCCTCGGCCCTCCTCAACGCCGCGACAGACAATTCCCCAGTCCCGGCAGCAGCGCACTGGGCAGCCTGACAAGCGGCGACTTCCAAGAAGGTGTTGTCCGTCTGGAGATCACGCCACCAGCGATTGGTGCCAGACGCGAACTGACTCGTATTCGCGGAACACAGCTTCGACTGCAACAGTCCCGAGCATACTTACAAGATGCTGAACGCCTGCTGGTCAGTCAACTCAGTGATGCAGTAGCGAAATCAGCGACCCATTATCAACTCGTTCAAACCAATGCCATGCGGTGGCAGGCTTCCGAACAGGAAGTGGAGGCGAGATTGGCAGAATACAAAGGCGGAAGAAGCCCGGTGAACGTCGTCCTGCAGAGTCAGCAACGGCGAGCCGATGCCCAAATCAGCTATTACCGCGCACTGGGTGAATACAACAAATCCATCAACTACGTCGACTACCTCAAAGGCACGATGCTTGCCAACAACAACATCACGTTGGCAGAAGGACCTTGGAACAAAAAAGCATACTGGGACGCTCTTGAGCGTGCCCGCGAACGAGGTGCTGGCAAACGCCACTACGGTGGCGTCACTCGCCCGGGCGTAGTTCGACGCGGACCAGTCCTCGATGCCGAAAACGCCTTGGAAATCGAAGGCGGTGAAACGCTGCTTGAAGAGCAACTTGAGAGTGAAGTTATCGAGACAGATAACCTTGACCCAATGCGAATGGAACTTCTTCCGGCTGGTCCGATTCAGGTCGAAGATACGCCGCTGAGCGAGCTTGGTTCATCACAAAGTGAAATGCTGGCACCCCGTCAGAGAAATGGGAACAGCAACCCTACGAGCCCAGCTTTTCCGGTACCAAAGGCGACCGGCCCGATTGACACACCGAACCAGTCAATCCTGAAACCAAGCCATTCTCCGAAACCTCTGCAAACGATCGCTCCTATGAGCTACGAAGTCGGCTCCGGTATCGACCTTTCACCAGCACCTGTGCCGAGAAAACCTCTGCCCAAACAATAAACCATTTATCGCATTCCGTAGGGCGGAGGCTCTACGAGGACTGCCCACTCGCGTCGGGAATGACAGTCCTCGTAAACGAACAGCTCGAGCATTGCCGATTGGCAACTCGAGCTTTTCGTCGTTTTCTAGCAGCCTCTCGGTCAACAGCTCGGCAGATGACGCACCTGCCTTTTCTGCCCCCACGGAGTTTGAGAAAGTCTTTTCAAGAACCAAGGCACGGCAAAATCCTAAAAACAGAATAAGGCCGCCGGCGTGCCGCGAAAATTCGTGCAGGGTTGAGTCGATTAGCCTTGCACAAAATCTTGCATCGGGACACCTGCAATCGCGGCATGCTGAACTTCAAAATGAATCAAACAGCCGTCAACTCTGGCCCCACTTCACTAAGTGGAGCTGGCATGAGAACGTCACACGCCGGCACGAGGCGGATATTCTTGCATCTCGATAACTGAAATTGCCTAGGCTGCTCCCGACACAAGCAGAGGCCT
>JAPOKD010000405.1 GCA_029977825.1 Planctomycetota bacterium
AAAGCCGGCAAAGCCCGGATTGACGTCTGCTTGAGCAGTATTCAGAAAACTGAATGATGATTGCAGATGGGCTGTTCCACCATTCTGCGTCTCAAAGCGGAAGTAATCACCGTCAATGTTTGCTCCTGCAATGGAGACATTCGGTGAGGTGAAGTCCGTTTCGTACGAATACAGTGAGTTGGCTGATACTGAACCACCGTTGCCGATCTGCCTGATGTGGCCATTGCGTTGGCGGCTGCGTCGCGTGTAATCGCGTTCCCCGCTGATTTTTGATTCGCGGTCCTCACCGCTGAATACGGTCAGGTCAATGGGCATCCAGTCGACTGTGCGATAAGGATTGGTGAATTCGTCATAAGGTTTGGTGGGGTCGGCGAGGCGTTGAAGAAACGCTGAACAGTAATCTTCGACCGTGCCCAAACGTGGTTCGAAACCATTCTGAGCGGGGATTCTCGGAATGCGAATTACATCGCGGTTGACGTCCAGTGGTTGATCTTTAGCTGTCTTCGCTTTGTTGGGGTCAGAGTAGTCAAGATAAGCATCTGTCAGGTAATAATCCGTTTTCCCATCATTGTTCAGATCCTCATCCCCGAAGTACATCAGGCTGGGTTGGGGATAGTAGTTTCCACCTCTTGGAAGCGGTTCTGAAACATTCAAACCCACTACATTCTGAAGAAGGTTCGGATGGTTGGCATCAGCGACTGCCCAGCCCGCTGGACGAGGTGCCGCAATCACCATCGACAAGGCGGGAGTCCCAATCTGACCCGCTGCGGCAAGGGCGGGAGTCAATCGGTCATCGTTGTGGTTCCGTTGGACCAGACCTTCGATCGGTTCATTTGGTTCAACAAAATCCGGTAAGTCGGTAACGTTACCCAAGAGTGTTACCCAACGTTGGTCCGTCGGACCGTCGGGTTGGCTGTTGTTGCCCACACCGTTTGCATTGCCATTTCCTACTCCCAACGCTTTGCCTCGCCCATTGTTCCATGACACTTTGGAACCGAAGCGGGTTTCCGCTCTGGGTGCGAGCGTCAGGAACTGACCGGGCTCAAGATTGCGATCTGAATTGGTGACATTGTCATCATCGAAGCTGGGAGCAATGAAAACCTGACTTGCCACCATGTCGCTGATGTTGTTCGAATTGATCAAGTTGTTGATCGCGTTGAATGCAGCATTGGGGTTAGTGTCAGTGTTTTGTATGTCGGTGAACCAGATGAATCGGTCGTAAGCCAAACGGGTATCCTGAGCAACATTGCCATTGGGACCAAGTTCATCAGGCTGCGGCAATTCAAAAGACGCCGTGTCTGGGAGGCGATTTGTGAAGCTGCGATTACGTAATCGACCAGGCGATAAATCTCGTTGTGCTGTGTTGGTGAACTGGTCATGACGTTCCGAGATTGCAATCCTCCAAACAGGAGCACCGCCAGCGCCGCCCGCCGCGCTGGGGGCAGTCGCGTCCAGTTTCAGTTGAATCGAATTATCAGCTTGCTGCTGGTACAGTTCCATCGGGAAGCCCGGCTTGGTGGCCTGATCATTGAGCTGCGTTGGATGAGGACAATACAATTCCAGAAACAATGAACCTTGAGGCATGCGAACTTGATCAGAGTCATTGTCGGGGTTCCCGTTACCATTTCCATTGTTTCCGTTTCCATTTCCGTTTCCATTTCCATTGTTCCCATTTCCATTGTTCCCATTTCCGTTTGCATTCTTGAATTCGCCGGGACCATCGTCACGGTCGTCGTCACGTAGACGTACATCATGAAAGGCAATGCTTTCACTCAATAACAACTCAGGTGATTCGACGCCCCATACCACAAATTCCGCCGAAGCCGGATTGACGGTCAGATCTGCGGGAGGATTCCAGCCATTGGCATCGAAGGGATCTGGGTCGTAGACAAAACGCGTCATGATCGAGTCGGGGTCGCGATAATCAACCACGTTCACTGCCCACTGTGCCAGTCGTCTCGCCTTGTAGTCTTCTTCCGTGTGGCCGATGTCGTTGAAGGTACGATCGGGATCTGTTGGTGGGAAGAAAGCTTCTTGAGGGTTGTTGGATGCTTCAATGTCCCGGCTGAGTGCCATCATGAGGACATAAAGATGCCGGGCCAGAAGTTGTCGGCCCTCGACTGGAATCTGGTTGTTCTGGTTGTTGGCTTCATCCCAGCGATAGTATGGTGTTGCGTTGGCAAAGTCGTTGGGGATCGTACCCGTTGCTCCACTTGCGACCCTGTATGCCGACTTTTCACCCACGTCTCCATCGGCATCCTGCCCATCGATGCTGCCATCGCGGTCATTGTCGAAGCCATCGTTTGAAGCCACTGTTACGCTGGCAGTTTCCATTGGTTCATCAATGACAAGATTATTGTTGTCATCCACGAGATTTCCAACAGCGCGATTCACATCCAGCTTGCGTCCCAGACGCAGTTCGGGTGCGACGAGTTCGGCCATTTGGGCGCTGGAGTATTGGGGTGCGCCGTTCAATCGCTCGATCAAATCTTCCAACGAAAAAGTCAAGTGATCACTGGAAGTGCTCTTGGCGGTGAAGGCGTGCTCGTACCAGAGCTGGTTGGTGTTGTAGGGGTCATCGTTGCCGCCAATCAGCGATTGCAGACGGTCGCGAAGCTCAGCTGGCAGCAATTCTGAATCGAAGTCGTTGGACCGCAGAAGAGCTTCCAGGTCAGATACTTTGAAATTTGTGTCACCGCTCAGCTTGCCGGTGGGATCCTGTTCATAAGGCGTGTTATAGGATTCGTCGACTGCGGCCACATTCGCTTGCCCAGCCACCAGCAAGTGGCCACTGCGCCCCACAGCAGTGCCCTTTCGTCCAAAGGGATCGGTACCATAGCCAAAGCCGCCGATTGCTGTGTGAGCCGCTGGACGGAAACCTGACAGTAAGGCATCAATAGCATCACGCCCGTTTCTGCCAGCTTGGAATGTGCTGCCACGCTTTTCTCGTCCGTACTCATAGCGGGCATCAATTGCATTCTGCAAATCCGTCGCATGCGCAGCACTGACGTTTGTCAATTGCGGAATGGTGACTTCCGAGGGACCCCAGCCCAGTCCGCGAAACAGATTGATGGCTGGGGTTTGTGCCGACCCGGCTGCGGCAGCCCATGTCGCTTGCTGATTGGATTGCAGTCCGGCAGTTCCGATCAATGGGTTGAGTTGAATGTTGCTGTGCGCATTGAGATTCAAGCGAGCACCCAGGTCTTCGATCATCGGGGCAATCAGCGGCCGCATCAGCTTGCCATCGGCAGTTGCGAAGGTAGGCAAACCAACATCAACCCAGATGCTGTCAGCAGTTCCGTCACCATCGTTGTCGACGTCCCACTCGCCATTGATGAGAGCTTGCAACAACTGATTGAGACGTGCAGGGTTGTTGTTCACTGGCAAGGCGGTGCGCAATGCGTACTCCGGACTGCCGCCAGTGAATCGCTCGTTGAGCGTTGGCGAGCCATTGCTCAGTTGATCCCGGGCTATGGGCAGCGGCCTGAATGTGCCCCGTTGCATACTTGCTATCAACTGATTGAATTCCTGGCCGGTCGCATTGGACCAGTCCGGTGATTGATTGACCAGGTAATTCAGTACAGCGGGGCGATGGAAAGATGGGATAACCGTGCCATCATCACGTCGCAGGCTGAGCCACCAGTTGTTGTGATCGGGGGCGTCGTAGTCCTCGTCAAAATCACCCGACGTTTTGCTCTTGTCGACTTCACGACCGAAATGGTTTGGCTGCAACGATATGGGCAGGTCAGTGAATCCTACAGTGGTGTTGGTGCCCGGAATCTTCTGTACAAGTTCCTCTACATCCGAGATCGTGTCGTTCAGATTATTTCCATCAAAACCGACTCCGGGAGAATTCCTCGGCGCACCGTTCAGGATGAATGTGTAACCACCCTTGGTGATGTCTGTCGGATCATCATAAAAGTAAGTCAACAGGTTGCGTAACGTTGCTCCGCTGGTCATGCCAACATCGTCCAAGTCGATGTACAGGTCATCCCACGTCGTGCCGCCTTGCTGATTGTAAACCGACCTCATCACCCGGTAAGTGCGATTGGCAAGAGGTCCACTGGTGAAGGTGACTAACCGACCAGCGTACACGTCGTTGCGAGCTGGCAAGTTGGGGCGAGCGTTGCCATTTGAGCTGGCTGGAAACCGTACAAAACCGGTGAACTTGTCTGCGGTATCAGTCAACTCATCCAAGGGCCACTCGTTGGGATCGGAGACTCCCAGTAATTGTGGCCCCAGTACATACTGATTGACATGTTTGACCTGCAGGGAAAGGCCATCGTGTCCATAGAAATCACTGAGCAGGTCTTCGCCATAGAACGGATTGTTGGGGTCATCGGTGCCCCGCACCAGGGTCATCAACGCCTCGTTCATGATCCAGTTCACGTCAGGTTCGCGGGTGCTGCGTTTCGATAACGCCAGTGATGCATCACGCGACTCATTGCTGAATACCAGATAGGCAGCGACAAGAATGCTGAAGAACGTCAGCGAACTGAGCACCACTAACAGGATCACACCCTTGCGGTTGGCCGTTCGTTTTTCGTGTTGGTGCATGACAGTAATCTCGTTGCGTTGATGAGAAGAAGAGAGAGAGATTGAGTCAGTTCAAAATTTCAAAACTAAAGAGTTATAAATCGCTCAGTTTGACAACTCGTTCAGTGACTGAGACAACACCCTCGACGATTGTGGCGTAGGTGTTGCTGGAAAATGGTATCGTGGCTGGATTGCCAGCTGCGTCTGCAATGATGTACGGGGTCCAGTTGTTGTACATGGAAGAATCGTTGGTGCTGTAGGGACTCACCTCCGGTGTCGTCGCATAACCGCCGGGATAAGCAAAGTCCCAGTCGGGACCGTCCAAAGTAAGTTTCTGTCGCCAGACGTCGTTGGTAAAAACGCTGCCGGTGGCATCGTCGTAAACCGTTCCCGCTGCATATCGTTCTTCTTTGCCATCAACACTTATCACCCGGTACCAGCGGTGGTAATCGATCAGCTTGTCGCTCGAAACTTGCGAAAACCGGGAAAGCATGATCCAGCTGCCAGGCAGGATTTTTGGAATGGTATTGGCATTCGACGTCAAATGAACGATGCCACCTGCACCGCCTTTGAACCCACTGGCATAGGTGACATACGCGAGGCGTTCACCCAAGGCGTTACCTTCTGCTGTTGGCGGTGGAGTCGTGTTGCTGGACGCATCAAAGGATCTTAAACGACGGCGGATCACTGCAACGGACACGGATGCGTACACGCCCCCAGGCAGAGGATTGACAGTCGCAATCCAACTGTATTCGCCGCTGGGGATTCGTTTCCCGTATTCCAGGCCACCATTGACGGGAGCTACTTGCCCGCTTCTGAATGTCGCTGGCAGTGACTTGTCAGAGCCACGAGTCAGGATCAGGTCATCCTGATTTTCAGTAAGTCGCAGTGCTTCCGTTACATTGATGAAACGACTGAAGGTCGACGACGAATCTTCTTTGACGCCGACGCGAAACATGCGTGGCTGACGTGTCTGCCATGTGGTGGAACCAGCCGATGAAGGATCTTTCATCGGGTCATGGTTCTGTTTGTAGTAGGGAAAACAGCCAACGTAGTAACTGTT
>JAPOKD010000802.1 GCA_029977825.1 Planctomycetota bacterium
GGCTTTGGCTGTCTGGTGCTCGCCGTCTGGTCTTTGCTTTCTGGCCGTGGCGTTCTGGCACTGTCGGAATAACAGCCTCTGACGTTGAGACGTGCACTGAAGCTTGGTGTCCTTGTTTTTCTTTCAATGTTCACTTTCAAACGGTTTAAGGATCAGGCGACCTCAATTCGGGCATGAGACGGCTCTCTTCAGGTAACCGGTCAGGTATCAGAAGCGCAGGAAGGAACCGTTTTCCTGTAGTCCGAGGGACTGCCCGAACCAGGGCTACCATGCCAGGGCTACCATGGCGCGGTTTGCAGGGGAGTTTTTGCAACGGATAAGCCATGCGAGGTGGCCAGATCGAAGAGAATTCGACGGTCTGGAACGCGTTCTAGGGGATCCACAATGCTTTGGGGCTTGCCGGATCGGGCGGTGGAACTAGGTTTGATAGCATCGGCTGGGTTGGATTTACGGCGTTTTTAGCGTGTTTGAGACATTTCGGCGAAGTTTCAGGGACAACCTTGCGAAAAAATGTAAAAGACCATATTCTGCTGAAGCTGCAGAAGCAGCACAGCGAATCATCCACAACAACGTTCGGACTGAGTGAAAACCCATGACCATGGACAGCAGCCTCAAGGTAAAAGCCGGGGCTATTCGGGCACGAAATGTACTGACACGAGCAGAGCGAATTACCCGCCTACAGGAACTCGACCGCTTTGATGAAGAGGCGAGTGTGGTCGGCATGCCCAAGGTGCGAGTCGTAAAAGTGTCCCTGAAGAAGAAAAAGAAGGTGAAGAAGGCCGACGACGAGAAGTAATCCTCTCTGGAGCGGGAGTAATTCAACGTTTCGCCATTTCACTAAGTCAATATTCCAATATTTCTCCGCATTCCAATATTTCTCCGCGAGCCGGATGAGCGTTCCGCGACGCCATCCGGCTTTTTTCGTCGGCATGCAGGTACGCCTTGGCAGGCTGGTTTCCATCCCTTGCTTCGCACGATCTGTCAGCGATTGGCTTCGCTACAGTCAATGTAGTTTCACATTTCGTGTTAATGAGTTGACGTTTTTTCGGGGGAATAGCAACACAGGCTTGCTGCGAGTACACCGGGACCGTTTAGAATACCTGCATGACGAATACACTCGAAGAACCTGAGCTGCTAGGTACCGACGATGATCTGACATCGCCGCCGCAGACTCCGTCTGAGTCTCAAAAAATTCCACCCCCGGAAGCAACAAGGCCGCTGAAAGTACAGTGGCAATATGCCATCGTTCTCGGGCTGGTGCATGTCGTGGCCTTGCTGGGTTTCGTAGGTTGGTTCTTCACCTGGTCAGGCTTGCTTGTTGGCATCGCTGGACATTTCATTTTTGGGATGCTCGGCATCACGATCGGCTATCATCGCTTGCTGACGCATCGTGGATTCACCTGTCCGGTTTGGCTCGAGAGGACACTGGCAATTCTGGGTATGTGCAATCTGCAGGACAGTCCAGCGAGATGGGTTGCCATTCACCGGATGCACCATCAGCATAGCGATAAGCAGCCGGACCCCCATTCACCACTCGTCGGCTTCCTGTGGGGGCATTGTGGTTGGGTGGTCTGTCGCCATCAGGACTTGGATACAACCCGGCACTACGAACGTTACGTGCGAGACTTGTTGCGAGACCCGTTTTATTTACAACTGGAACGGCGACAAGGTTGGTTTTTCGTCTTTGTTGCTCATGCCATGGTACTGACGGCAATTGGGGCCGCCTTTGGTTATCTGGTCAGTGGCGGGGTTGCAAGCGAGGCAGGGCGTTACGCCGCCAGTTGGGCCGTCTGGGCTGTCGCCGTCCGCACCGTCTTTGTGCTGCATGGAACCTGGTCGGTGAACTCTCTGGCCCACCTGTTCGGCTACCGGAACTACGAGACGCGTGATGAGAGTACCAACAATTGGCTTGTTGCCCTGTTCAGCCACGGTGAAGGTTGGCACAACAACCATCATGCCGAGCCGCGCAGTGCTGCACACGGTCATCGCTGGTGGGAATACGACATGTCCTGGTGGATCATACGGTCGTGGGAAATGGTCGGTCTGGCTAAGAATGTTGTTCGGCCAAAATGCATGCAACCACCGAAGTCGAACTGAGCAGGCGATCACCTTCTCCGGGAAGGGAGCAGGTTGCCAAGCGGAGATACGATACTGAATTGTAGACCAGCAGTTCGACGTGCCGGCTGACGTTGTTTTCCCGCTGCCCCAGTCCGGCGTTTTTGCAGGTTTTTTCAGCGGCTTGTGCGAGGCATGCACCACCCGAGTTGGAGTTGCGACCGCTCACTGTCCATCGCTGATTATTTGTAATTCGGCGTCGGCGGGCGGTAGTCCTTTAGCTTGATGTCGTGAAACCAGTCGAGGGTATGCTGCAACCCTTGTGCCAGGTTGGTTTGGGGTTCCCACCCTAGTTCGGCCTTGGCCAAGGAAATGTCTGGGCGGCGACGGGTTGGATCATCCGCCGGAAGCGGTTCATGCACCAACCGACTTGATGATCCGGAAAGTTCGATGATCTTTTCAGCCAGTTCCAGAATGGTGAACTCTTTAGGGTTCCCGATGTTTACCGGGCCTACGAAGTTAGTCTGATTGTTCATCATGGCAATGAGGGCATCGACGAGGTCATCGCGATAACAGAAAGAGCGTGTCTGGCTTCCATCGCCAAAGATGGTGATGTCCTCGTTGTTCAATGCTTGCCGGATGAAGTTGGACACCACGCGACCGTCGTAGGGGTGCATTCGCGGTCCATAAGTGTTGAAAATTCTTACGATTCGCACGTCGACACTGTTGCTGCGGTGGTAATCCATGAACAGCGTTTCTGCGACCCGCTTGCCTTCGTCGTAACAGGCCCTGATGCCAATCGGATTCACACTGCCCCGGTAGCTTTCCAGTTGCGGGTGAACTTCCGGGTCACCATACACTTCACTTGTGCTGGCCTGCAGAATTCTAGCTCCGCACCGTTTCGCAACGCCCAGCATGTTGATCGAGCCAAGAACGCTTGTTTTGATGGTCTTGATTGGGTTGTATTGATAATGCCCAGGGGCTGCCGGGCACGCCATGTTGTAGATCTGATCCACCTCGAGAAAGATTGGCAGGGTAATGTCGTGCCGCAGAAGTTCGAAGTTCGGCTTGCCAAGCAGGTGTTGTACATTTGTCTTTTGACTGGTGAAAAAGTTGTCAAGACAGATAACGTCGTGACCTTCAGCTACCAGCCGTTCGCAGAGGTGCGAACCGAGAAAACC
>JAPOKD010000166.1 GCA_029977825.1 Planctomycetota bacterium
ATTTTAAGGTCCAGAATATACGAACTTGAAAGACAAAAAAGGGATGCAGAAAGATCAAAGGATAGAAAAAGTAAAATTGGAACTGGCGATAGATCAGAAAGAATCAGAACATACAATTATCCACAAGGAAGAGTAACTGATCATAGAATTAATTTAACTTTACATAAACTAGAAGAATTTCTTGAAGGAGAAGTTTTTGATGAAATGATTGAAGCATTAACTCTTCAGGCGCAAGAAGAAAGTTTAATTAACTTATAATTCAAATGATTTTAGAAAAAGTAATTTTAGAAGGTAGTTCAATACTTAAAAAAAATGGAATAAAAACCTCAAGACTAGATAGTGAAATTTTAATGTCTAAAGCAATTAATAAAGATAGAGTTTTTATGATTTTAAATTCTAATCAAAAACTCGAAAAAAAATCATTAAATTGTTTTTTTGATTTGATAAAAAAAAGATCTATAGGAACCCCAGTTTCTTATTTGACAGGTAAAAAAGATTTTTGGAATAACGAGTTTCAAATTAGTAAAAATGTTTTGATACCAAGACCAGATACTGAGTTAATAATACAAGAAGCTTTGAAGCTTACAAAAAATAAAAATAAATTGAGAGTTTTGGATATTGGAACTGGTTCAGGATGCCTAATATTGACAATTTTAAAAGAAAAAAAAAATTTTTCTGGTATTGGCATCGATATAAGTGAAAAATGCCTTAATTTAGCGAAAATTAATAGAGATGACTTTGCATTAGGAAATAGAGTAAAGTTTTTAAAATCAGATATTGACAATTTTAATTATGGCAAATATGATTTAATTGTATCTAATCCTCCATATATTAAAAAAATTGATTTAAAATATTTGGAAAGGGATGTAATTAATTTTGAGCCATTCATTGCTCTAAATGGTGGAATAGACGGGTTATCTGAAATTAGAAAAGTGATTTACAGATCTTTTAAATTACTAAAAAGTAATGGTAAATTAATTTTGGAAATTGGATTTAACCAAAAGAATGATGTTAAAAAATTATTGAAAAAAAAAGGTTTTTATATAAATGAGGTTGTTAAAGACTTAGCAAAAAACAATCGCTGCATAATTAGTACAAAAATATAATATTGAATTTAAATGGTAACTTTCAGAAATAATAACGGCAGAAGAAATAATTTTCGAAAAAATGATAGAGGTTTTAAATCTAATGGAGATAGATCAAAATTTAACTCAAGTTTTTCTACAGGTGACAAATTTCAAAGAAAAATACCGGGAAGAAACAACCATAATGCCTCAAAATTAATTGATGCCTCCATGCTAGCCCACAGTCGCGTGGATTCTGCTGCCCCGGTCACGCCAACCTGTGCGATGCTTTGCCCTGAAAGCGAAACAATCAATCCACAACACAGAGAAATGCCGATGGCCATCCTCGCACATTCCAGTGCAGCGTCTCGCCGCACTCGACAGCGACAGTGGTGTTTGAACAGATATTGCATGAAATCGCAGTGTTTCTGTGAACGTCTAAGCTTCGTGCCGGGTCAACTCGCATTCGCTGGCCCACAGTATATTATCATTCCATCGCTGGATAAAACCATGGAATTGTTGGTCATCCCCAACTCGCATTGCTTATGAACTTCTCCAGTGGATGACATCAACCTTTGACGACTTCACACACCAAGAAACAACCAACAAACAAAGTTACATGGACTCATCGAAACCGTACCAGGTTCCCGGCATGGAATTGGTCGACCACTCTTTTGAGGTGCCTTTGGATCACAGTGATCCAACGGCACGACAGATCAAAGTTTTCGCGCGCGAAGTCCGTGACCTTGATCCGCAAAGCACCCAAAAACCATGGCTGCTGTTCTTGCAGGGTGGTCCCGGATTCCGTGGCCCACTGCCGATCAGAAAAGAAGGTTGGCTGAAAAGAGCACTGCAAGATTATCGCGTGTTGATGTACGACACTCGAGGAAATGGACTTAGTACGCCGGTCAATTTCCAGACCCTTGCCGCCGAAGGTGACGCACAAGCGCAGGCCGACTATCTGAAACATTTCCGCGCGGATAACATCGTTCGCGATGCCGAAATTTTACGAAAGCATTTGAGCCCTGAGACGCCATGGTCAACGATCGGGCAAAGCTACGGCGGCTGGTGCACCATGACATACCTGAGCCTGCATCCCGAGGGGTTGAAAGAATGCTTCATCTTCGGCGGCGTTCCCGGTTTAGAACGTACGGCCAGAGAAATCTATGAGGGCACCTTTCCGTTGGTCGAAGAACGCAACCGTCAGTACTTCAAAAAATTCCCAATGGACAAGCAGCGACTGGCCGAACTCTGCCGACATTTGAAGCAGCATGATGTACGCCTGCCAAATGGCGATCGACTTACTCCGCGAAGATTGCAGCTACTGGGGATCAGCCTCGGTTTTGCCGATACCGCCGAGGACATTCACTTCCTGATCGAAGAAGCATTTGTGAAAGTTGGTGACGAGAAAGTTGTCAACCATGGGTTCCTGAAAGCAATTCAGATGCGAATCCGCTTCGATACCAATCCCATCTTCGCCTTGCTGCATGAAGCCATATACGCGCAACAGGAGGCAACCAGATGGTCCTGTCATCAAGTTCAACAGGAACAATACCCGCACTATGACAACCACGACGATTTCCATTTCTTCGGTGAGATGATTTTCCCATGGATGTTTGATGAAATCAATGAACTCCGACATCAGAAAGAGGCAGCAGAAATCCTCGCTGCCTATGATGCATGGCCGAGTCTTTACGACGCATCAGTGCTCAACAGGAATAAAGTACCGATCACATGTGCCGTCTATTACAACGACATGTTCGTGAACACGAAGTTCTCACGGGAAACAATTGACTCAGTTCCAAATATGAAAGCCTGGTACACCAGCGAATACGAACACTGCGGCCTCCGTACCGCTGGAGAAAAAATATTTTCACGATTGCTCGACATAGCCCACGGCGAATCAGAACGATAAAGACGGGCTTGAAATGCCCCCAGATTTGCCCTGACGACCATCACCAGAAGCCAATCGGCTATTCTGCTGACCAGAGATCATCAGAAAAGATCCCCAGCTTTGCTGGTTTACTGCCTCATTTCCGCCCAGTGAGAGCTTGCCCTCTGCCCGCGAGAGAATAAGTGCTCGCTAGCCATTACACGAAACTGCGTGTGATTCTCATCTCCATTTAGGGAACACAGTGTACCTGTCAGAGAACAAGACATTGCGACTCCTGACGCTGTGCGGGCTCTATCTCGCGCAGGGGATCCCATGGGGATTTGTCACAATCACTTTCGCCTCATGGCTCGCCGAGCCTGAGCAAGGCATCACCGCTGAACAACTCGGCCCAATCCTCGCAGTGGCTACGCTTCCATGGTCGTTCAAGTTTTTGTGGGGCCCCCTGATGGATCGCTTCACCATCCGTTCGCTGGGGCGCAGACGACCGTGGATCATTTTTGCACAAAGCATGGCCATACTGATCCTGGGAAGCATGATGCTGATCAACGATCTTCCAGATTTGATCTGGACACAAAGTCCCGATTCGGCCGGTTGGGCAAGATTCATTTTCAATCTTGTCCCAGGCCCCTTGGCTGCCTTGATCCTGCTCGCGAACATTTTCATTTCACTGCAGGATGTCGCAGTTGATGCACTTGCCGTTGACCTGCTAGCCGAGAACGAGCGGGGCAGGGCGAACGGCCTCATGTACGCCAGCAACTATTTGGGAACCGCTGTTGGCGGTGCTGGACTTGGCTTCATTGTTTCGCAATACGGAATCCAAGCGGGACTGGCAGGCCAAGCATTCCTGCTTGCCGGGATCATGTTGCTCCCCATCTGCTTCCGCGAGCGCCCCACCGATGGCAAACCATCGGAGGAACCGGAAGACAGCCTTCGACAGAATACAACAACGACGCCGAAGCAGGAATCACAACACACAAACATCAACAAACAGGACTCAGAGCCACCAGCGGCAACCGGCTTACCTGCAGGCAGCCTGGACCTGGCTAATTCACCTTACCTGCCCCCAACCCCATCAGCCGATGAACCGGTGACGCAAATCAGCCATGAGCGTCTAACGACGAACGCCACCCTAAAAGTCTCTCCCAAGGTATCCAAATCGGTTTTTCTAAACCTCCTACATGCATTCAGTTTGCGTGCAACATTGCTGGGCGCGTTCATTGCGTTGGGAGTAAAGATTGGCTCCGGAGCGATCACGGTCGTCCTGCTCGACTACCTGATGAAGGAAGGCGGATGGACACAGGCACAATACACAAGTGTCACAGGTGGCTGGGCAGTGATGCTGGGCCTGGGTGGATCGATCGCAGGCGGCTTCCTTGCGGACATTCTCGGGCCCAAAAAAGTGATTTTGGCTGCTTCATTGACGCTAGGAACCTTGTGGTTATGCATGGGTGGCATTCCGGGCGCATTGAATAACCAGCATGTTGCAACAGTACTGCTGCTAGGGCAAGAACTGCTGCTGGCACTTCTTTCGGTTTCCTTGTTTGCTCTCTTCATGTCCATCTCGTGGCCACGGATTGCGGCAACACAATTCACGACGTACATGGCATTCTTGAATCTCTCTACTACCCTTGGAAGCTATTCAGCAGGTCTTTTAAGCAACGATTACACTGCCACGGAAATCCTCATGTTTGCCGGTATCATCCAGGCTCTGATTGTTCTCCCGGTACTCCTCATCGACCCGCAGCAAACTCGTCGTGTCCTTCCAGACTGAGTACAACAAAACACTGAGCACAACAAAACAAAGCAGAAAAGAATCACTCATTGGAACGTTATCTGATTGCCACTCGTTTTATGGTGAAGCCACCTCCTTCCGTCTCGCCACACCGAACGTTCTGCGCAACGTACTCTCCCCTAGCAATACCATGAAGCCCATCCAATCAATCACATTGTTCGCACTTACGTTTGCTGTCCTGAGTGCTACCTTACCCACTCGCGCAATCCCGCAAACCACCACCGAGACTTGGCCTCAAGCAGCAGGGCCGCAACACAATTGGACGGTAACGACGAAAACTCCCCCGCCGCTGGTGTGGAGTGTTGAGGACAACAAAAACATTCGCTGGCGAAAGTCTTTACCGGAAACTGGACAAAGCGGAATCGCGGTATGGGGAGATCGGCTATTCCTGACCACAATGAAGTCCATTGATGCTGCAACGACGTCAAAAAAGGGTAGCGACATCGTTCTGCATTGCATTCATGCCGACACTGGCGACACCCTTTGGACTACAGACGTAACGGGTGATCCATCCGCCAAGAGCATTTACGCCTATGGCTTCAGTAGCAGCAGCAGTCCGACGCCGATTACCGACGGAAAGCATGTCTGGTGCTGGAATGCCAGTGGCCAGATGGGATGCTGGACCGTCGAGGGCAAGCAAGTCTGGTCACGGCGTTGGACACCTACCCTCGGACGTCCGTTCAACAAGCAGTATGAACCGATCAAGGTTGGTAACACCATCCTGAACGTGGAACCACTTGAACCCGGACACCCAAAGCGTCGGGAGGACGCATGGAACTTCATAAGCGGATTTGACGCAACCACTGGCGAACTGCTTTGGACTGAAACACAAGGCTTGACCCACTACAACACACCTGTTGCCGGACGTTTACCCGATGGGGGGCATGCCATTCTTGCAGGACGCGGTGCCCACCACGACACTCCCGAAGCCCCAGCGGGATTGACACTGACTCGCGTTGATGGGGCAGAGGCAGGAAAAGCGATCTGGAGCTGGAAGGCGCAGCCTGATGGAAAGGCACAAGTCACCCAATGCTGGGATAAAAAATACGCCTACTGGCTGGATGAAACGCGAACGGATCTCGTCGTCCTCAACACAGGGGATGGCTCAGAAGCAAAACGCATTTCGTGGACGCAGAATGTAAGCCACACCACCTACGACAAGAAGGCTGACCAGTTCACAACACGACACCACATCAATTTTGACGACATGGCACCAACCATGAACGTGTTTCCGGCGTGGCATGCGAACATTTCAATCTACCCGCACGTTTTCTTCCAGTGTTTCTACTTCGAAGGCAAGCGGCGCGGAAAAATGACACACATTGGACCAAAGCATTGCATCGCGCGCATCAACGTCGAGACAGGCAAGGTCGAATACCTGGAACTGCCATTTCCTGTTCCACTCGTGGAAAACGCACACGAAAAAAATGGTGAAATCTTCTACCCCGACATGACGATCAACAGCCGTGGAATCAACGTGGGAGAAGACAAGCGATCTGGCAGGTCGGGATGGTGGTGGTGCTTCAATGGCAATGTGATTGCAGTCAACCAGCATCTGTTTTTCACTTTCATGAGCGGAAAAGTCCAAGTGATTGACGGTAGCGTCAAACATTTCGATCAAACTGCGTTAACTGCGTTCAACGATCTCGGAAAATTTGGACAAACGTGGTCGGTCAATACCCCCAGTTACAGCAACGGGCGTCTGTTCCATCGAACGTTGAAAGAACTGATCTGCATTGAGCAACAGTAGTACCGATCCCCATCGTCGAATCAGACAAGATTAATTCAAGTTTGACGGCACTCAGCGTCAAGAGCTTTCATTGCCCCAAACTCCAGCGACCGTGAGATCCTACTGAATTATGACTCACGTGTAACCACTTTCTGAAACAAAGACTTCGCAGTCCTCGCCAATCTCCTTCCCTGCTCGGCAACACCTGGATCCCGTTGCCGTGATTCAATTCCTCGACGATTCAATTGCACCTGCAGTGCAGCCTGGTAGGAATCTTCGAGGTGGCTCACAACCTCGGCAAGGTTATAGGGTGCTTGGTCAGGTACAAATGCACATGGGACGAGAACCTCAAAACCAAGCAACTCCTGGTTATACATCAAAGTCTCTTTGATGTTGCGGGCTTTTTCCCCCTCGGGATCACCAAGTTCATAGGGTGGGCTCCACTGCGATGCGGGACTGAGACGATCAACCTGGTTGAGGATCCCCAACAGGACTGGCTCTTTCTTCTGCAGGGCTCTTGGGCTGCGATAATGTTCTTTGAATCGCTCATACAAATCGACATCAAGTGCGCGAGCTGGCTGATCCGCTTTCAAAATCCAGATCACAACATCTGACTCTGTCAACTCAGACATCAACTCGTCCGTGTCGGCTTTTCCGCCCTCTAATCCCGGCAGCTCGACCAGATGCAGATGCTCGACCCCATTCATTGAATAGGCATAAACCGTTGTTCTTGCGGCCACAGGCAGCACATCAACCTGAGCCGCCACTTCCGCGCGTAACGCATTTATCAAAGAAGACTTCCCGCTATTCTGTTGCCCAACAATGGCAATGCGTACGGGATCCAACGGCACCGCCATCCGCTCCTTGTCATGATCCGTAATTTTCGACGGCTGCATTTCAGCCTCGTCTACATTGAATCTGCCGCTATACAGATCCATCGAAACAGACAGCACTTCCTGCAGAAAAGCCTTCTTCAGTTGCCATTGTGTTTCGACGCTGACCTTCGAAAAAATTTCCCCAGTGATGTAATCACGAACCTCGGATGCAACGGCAGCTGCAGGATTGAGTAATCGTAGTCCTCGCCAAATATTACGGGCGACACGATAAGTCTTCCCAACACGACCGATATTTTCCTGATTCTGAATGGCATAACGAACATGAGAGACTTTCACGGCTTCGACAAAAGGTACATGCATCTGGAGCGTTCGTCGGTAGCGTCGACTCACCTCTTCGAACATGCGAAGCGAGGCTGGCACAGAAAAATCCCACTCAGTGCAACCATATTCGTCTGCGGCGACCTGCACAATTCGCAATGCATGTGCCTGCAAATGACTCCATTCGTCGTCATTGCTTAAACACTCGTCAATCTTCTGATTCCCACGGCTCCAAATATCCTGTTCACGTTCAGACCAATCGTCCGATGGCTCGACAATGGGCTCACCCGGGGCCGAGATTTCTACTTCCTGGCGACCGAACCAGGTCAACAGAACTTTAGTGATCAATGTGACAGTAGCGAGTATCACCAGGAACCAGAGCAGATATCCCTGCTGGAACACAAAGTAGACACCAACGCCAGCCAACACCAATACAGGCAGCCCCAGACTGACGAATAACAGGAGAGCGATGTGTCGCGTCAGGATCCTCTCGACTTTCAATTCAATCACTCACGATGTTCGGTTCGGATTCCAGCGAAGCAGACGTAGCATTCACTGCCTGTGCGACACAATCAGGTTCACCCCCAAATGGCGCATCCTGACTTGCAAGACTCTGGACGCTATCGAACGCAGCATAAAAGAGCGCCCGCAATTCCTCGTCCGATACGTCTTCATCGCGATTCTTGTGATACATATATTTGCATGCGACCCGTCCGATTGCGTAAGTCGTGCAAAAACTCATCACCGCCGCACTGGCTGCCCCGACTGTCTGTCCCCAGCCCGGCAAGAACTTGACGACTTGACGAGTGCCAAACTTCAGGGAGTATCGAACACCGATCCCAGCCCCAAGTGCTCCCAGCAACTCGGCCAAAGTAGCCTTGCTCCATTTCGTTCCGTACGAGTCTGCGAGATCACTGAGCATTTTCCACTGAATTCCTGGGACAGCAACCAGTCCGATTCCAGGCACGATGTCTGACACTGCTGAAACACCGGAGTACCACAGCAACTTGGTCTGCAGCTCTTGAAACGTCCTGGCTTCCGCATCACTGTCCTGTTTTTTTCTTAACAAGACGGTAACGATCGGCAACATGTCGGATAACGCATTGAGAAGATCCTGCATCCCATCAGTTCCACCGTCAGCCAACTTGAAGTCGACCACAACTGCTGTGACATCAGAACCTAACGCTTCGACAAGCTGCTGATGGTTGTAACGGGCCAGACGTTCTCTTTCCTGACAATCCGGTATCGAATGGGCAGCTGTGTGCACGAGCAGAAAATTACTGATCTTCTGACTGGACTTGATCTGCTTTATCGCGCGGAGAACATCACCCTGCTCTGTATCACCCATCTTCATGACGACGATCAGAGCATGTCCCTGCTTGGAGCAAATTTTGATGTCTTCAGTTGCGTCATATCCCGCTTCACTCAAGCCTCTCGTATCCAGAAACTGAAGAACCGGTTTGGATTTGGGAAACGAAAACCGCCTTGCTGTTCGCGTACACGGCCGAAACCCTTTTCCGATTTCCGCTTCCGTGTTACCCGTGATTGCCTGAATCAGACTGGACTTGCCCGCTCCTGTTTTGCCTAACAGCCACAGAGTTGGCAAGTGTGAATCATGATACAAAGATGCCTGATTGAGCAGCTTGTCTTTTTCAGCAGCAGATCGACGGATTTGACTGACTTTTTCGAAAAGGTTCATATTCATTGATCCATGGGCACATGACATCCAGAGTAAAGAGCTTCCC
>JAPOKD010000138.1 GCA_029977825.1 Planctomycetota bacterium
CATTGCCAGTTGTATTTACTGCTGAGCAGTGCTGCGGTGGCCTGATCTGGTTGATTTGCAGTTGGGCGTTGTTTTTTCAGATGTCTTAGGCCTTGGAAAGTTTTGAAATCCCGGGTCCTCGTTGTCTCAATTCGCCATGTCAACACACTATAAAAGAGACGGGAAAAGGGAATCGGCAAGTGTCAGAACTGTTTGGGACCGGTGAGCTCACTTCGGCTTATTGGGTGGGGTATGCCTTGGATTAGACTCTGGTGGACTGGGCGGATCGTGAGATTAGGCCTATTCGGTGGGCCAAGACGTTATGTGCGGCGGTCGTTATATTGGTTGGTGCCGGGGCTGTTAAGATTCGTTGACGTTTGGCAGTAGGTTCATGTTGTTTTCTTGTTGTTTTGAGTTATCGCGGACGGTGAGCGCGACAAGTCTTCGCCTTTTGGGTAGAGGGTCATTTTTCGCTTGCGTGGTTCTTCTTTGCTTTAGTGGTGGGTTGGTGACCTGTGAATCGGCTGAGCCTGTTGACTTTAATCGGCAAGTGAGGCCCTTGCTTTCGAATAACTGTTTGGCCTGCCACGGGTTTGATGAGGGATCGCGGACAACAGAGCTTCGATTGGATACTCGTGAAGGCGCTTTGGCAGACTTGGGCGGCTATGCGGCGGTGGTTCCGGGAAAGCCAGAAGAGAGCAAGCTTCTGGATCGTATTCGCGGGTTGGATGGTGTGGAGTTGATGCCACCCAGTGACTCGCATAAGAAACCGCTTACGCAAGAGGCGATAGCCACGATTCGACAATGGATCGCCGAGGGGGCTCAGTGGGGAGAACACTGGTCCTTTCAGGCTCCTGTCGCGGCTGAAATTCCTGAAGATGCCCGCGAGTTGCATCCAATTGACTACTTTGTAGCCAAGCGTCTTGAGAGTGAGGGGCTGTCGATTGCCCCAAGGGCGGCACCGCATACTCTCATGCGTCGACTCTCATTTGATCTGACTGGGTTACCACCGATGGCATCGGAGATTTCAGCGGACGGTACCGCAACGGACGATTCCGATCTGGTGAAGTGGGTGGATCAGCTTTTGGCTTCTCCACACTACGGCGAGCGCATGGCCATGTGGTGGTTAGACGGAGCACGTTACAGCGACACAGACGGCTTTCAGGCGGACGCAACGCGACAAAATTGGCCGTGGCGTGATTGGGTTGTCTCGGCATTCAACGACAATATGCCGTTTGATCAATTCACGATTGAACAATTTGCGGGGGACCTTCTCCCAGATGCCACTGATGAACAGCGACTTGCGACGTGTTTTCACCGCAATCACATGCACAACGGCGAGGGTGGGCGTGATCCAGCAGAATCGAGAGTTGATTACGTGCTCGACAGAACGAATACGATGGGGACGCTCTGGTTGGGGCTGACGCTTGGGTGTGCTCAATGCCACGACCATAAGTTTGATCCGATCTCACAGAAAGATTACTACAGCCTGACAGCATTCTTCAACAGTATTGATGAGACCGGTGCAGCAGGGGGTGGGGCGAAACCATTTCTAGCCTACAAGTCCAAGCTGGCTCAGCCCGCTATTGATGAGGCTCAGCTGGTGCTCGACGAAATGAACGAGCAACTCGAACAGGTAAAAATGAATGCCGAGGATGCGTTCCAGGCCGAGCTGGAACGCATGATTGAAAGAGCTCAGCCGCCGTTTGATCCATGGTTGACGATCAACCCAAAGGTAATGAGGACGACCGAGGGAACAGTGCTGACTGCTGACTCCGACGGAATAATCACGGCAAACGATAGCCAGGTTGTTCAAGATGATTATTTCGTTCATGTCCCCAGTAAGACCCTTGATCGGATCACTGGGATTCGTCTGGAAGTTTTTTCTGATCCAAAACACAAACAGGAAAAGTATTCATTCGCCGACACGGGCGAATTCATCCTTACCAACGTGAAACTGCAAATTCGAAATCGTAATGATTCATCGGTGGTAGAGCTCCCGATCGCACGCGCGACCGCCAGTGTTGAGGGAAAGGGTGCCGATACCAAGTACGGGCGGGCATCGGGCACCCTGGATGACGATCCACGCACGGGTTGGACGACGCGCACGAAACCAGTTGAAGCAGTGCAAGTGGTTGTGTTTGAGTTGAGTGAGCCACTAGTCTTATCGGATGACATTGTTGCTGAAATTGCCTTGTTGCAGCGTTCGTTAGCACCACGGGAATTGATGGCAAAGTTTCGGCTGAGTGTGACGGATCAGCGTGGGAATGCGGTCCGTTCTGTTAAACCTATGCCTTTGGAGGAGTTGTCGGCGGCGATTTTGAAACAGCAGCAGAATGGAACGGGCCCCGCGTTGACTTCAAAGGACGTGCAAGCTTCCTTGAGGGCAAGGTTGAAGGATCAGTTTCTCGCGGACCACACGGCATGGCAACTCGCAGCAGAGAAACAGGCCAAAGCTTCACGCCAACTAAATGTTGCAAAGAAGTCTGCAGGCAACCTGAATGTCACAGTCCTGAAAGAACGTGCAGAACCAAGGAAGACACATGTTCTGGTCAGGGGGGAGTGGAATGAGCATGGAGAGGAAGTTCAACCCGGTGTGTTTGATGCAGTGATGCGGGAACCAAGTGAGACTGTTCGGGATCGCTTGCAGTTGGGGCGCTGGATAGTTTCGAAAGATAATCCATTAACCGCCCGAGTGATCGTGAATCAAATTTGGCAGTTGTTCTTCGGATCCGGGTTGGTCAGGACGCCAAGCGACTTTGGCGTGCAGGGGGAAATCCCGACTCATCCCCAGTTGTTGGACTGGTTGGCGGTCGACTTTATGGAGCACGGATGGGACCTGAAGCATCTGATCAGGCGAATTGTGACGAGCAACGTCTACCGGCAGGATAGTAGCGTTTCAGAAGAGTTGTTGGATCGTGATCCACTGAATCAGCTGCTGGCTCGGGGGGCACGTTTCCGATTACCAAGCTGGATGATTCGTGATGCATCGCTGGCTTCCAGTGGTTTGCTGAATCGGACGGTCGGTGGTCCACCGATTTTTGCTTACCAGCCTGTGGGCGTTTGGCGGGATCAGTTCATGGGCCGTTTCACCTATGAACCGACCTTGGGGCCAGGACAGTATCGGCGGACGCTTTATACATTTTGGCGCCGAAGCAGCGCACCTACGTTTCTGTTTGACTCTGCGATGAGACGGACGTGCGAAGTGGTTCCGCGTCGTACCAACACGCCTCTGCACGCGCTCACGCTTTTGAATGATGTGACCGCGTTGGAGGCGGCCCGGACATTGGCAGAGCAGACATGGGGTGAGACTCGGGATGCCAGTGTTGAGCGACGCTTGAAAACTATGTTCATGTCGGTGCTGAGCAGGTTGCCGAAGGAGAAAGAGCTGGCGATTCTGCAGCGCGAACATCGGACGGCACGGTCGTACTACAGTGGCGATCCGAGGGCCGCAAAAACGTTTGTTTCGGTGGGGCAATTGTCGGATGTCGAGGGAGTCTCGGAGATCGATCTGGCTGCCGACATGTTGATTGCAAGTTTGATAATGAATCTCGATGAAAGTATCACCCATGAATGATAGCTCAGGGCGCGATTCCGATCCGCTTTCCGTGACGCGAAGATATTTTCTGGGGCAAGGCGCCGGAGTTGGCATTGGCGCGATGGCGCTCAGTGGGCTGTTGGGTCGGCAAGCCGATTGCTCGGATGTTATCGCATCCGACAGCCTTCCGCATTTCGCGCCAAAAGCGAAGCGTGTCATCTTCTTGACACAGTCAGGAGGACCTTCGCAGCTCGAACTGTACGATCACAAACCTGGGTTGGTGAAGCTGGCGGGGGAGAAGTTACCAGACAGTGTTCGAGGTGGACAGCGACTCACTGGAATGACCAAAGGCAAGCCGCAGCTTGTCATGCCGGCGCACTCTGTGTTTCGGAAACGCGGTCAGTCGGGTGCGACTGTGAGTGATTGGTTGCCGCACATTGCCGACATTGCCGATGAGTTATGTTTCGTTAAATCGATGGTCACTGATCAGATCAATCATGCTCCTGCAATGACGAAGTTTCTTACTGGCCATCATTTGACTGGGCGGCCGAGTATGGGGAGTTGGTTCAGCTATGGTCTGGGTAGCGAAAACCGTGATTTACCCGACTATCTGGTCCTGCTATCGAACATGAGACGCGGCAGTGATCAACCGCTGTATGACCATTACTGGGGGAGTGGTTTTCTGCCTTCGGAATATCAGGGTGTGAAATTGCGAAGTGCAAAGGACCCAGTACTGTATCTGAATGATCCCGAAGGGCTTCCGCGACCGCTTCGCCGAGGAATGTTAAACGGGCTCAATGAGATTAACGCGATCCGGCAGGAACAAACGGGCGATCCCGAGATCGCGACGAGGATCCAACAATATGAGATGGCCTACCGGATGCAAGCTAGTGTCCCAGATCTGACGGACGTCAGTGACGAGCCGGAATCGACCTTCGAGATGTACGGTCCGGATTCCCGCAGGGGTGGCAGCTACGCCGCCAATTGCATTCTGGCCCGACGATTGGCCGAAAGAGGCGTACGTTTCATTCAGCTTTTTCATCCGGATTGGGATCATCACAGTCGATTACGCAGTTGGTGCACGGCCCGCTGTCGCGACACGGACCAAGCCAGTGCAGCTTTGATTAAGGATCTCAAGCAGAGAGGGATGCTTGATGATACCTTGGTGATCTGGGGTGGTGAATTTGGAAGAAGCCCAGCGGGGCAAGGTAAATGGGATAGTCCTGAAGGTGGCCGCGACCATCACCCGCGCTGTTTCACGATCTGGATGGCCGGCGGGGGCGTCAAAAAAGGGGTCACCTACGGAGCCACCGATGACTATAGCTATAACGCCGTAGTTGATCCTGTTCATGTGCGTGATCTGCACGCCACCGTACTGCATTTGATGGGAATCGAACACGAGCGTTTCTCATATCGCTCTCAGGGCCTTGACTTTCGTCTGACCGGCGTTGAGCCAGCTCGTGTAGTGCATGACATCCTTGTTTAAATTATCAGTGCATTTTCGCATCACATTTGGTAGTGCGCGGAAATGGAAAAGTTCGCATTGGACTTCAGCCAGCAGACTTGTGTCCCGGTAACTTGGTCCTAATGAATCCAGTCGGGAATGACTTTGCCACCTACGTCGGTAAGTCGGTAGTCTCTGCCCTGGAACCGGTGTGTAAGCTTGAGATGGTCCAGTCCAAACTGATGCAGCATAGTGGCATGCAAGTCATTGATGTGTACGCGATTTTCCGTCGCGTGCCATCCTATCTCATCTGTTTCCCCATAAGTAAGACCGCCATTGAGCCCGCCCCCAGCCAATGCCATGCTGAATGAATAAGGGTGATGATCTCTGCCGGTGCCGACCTCCCGTTTCCCATTTCGGTTTTCGCCGAGTGGAGTTCGCCCGAACTCACTGCCCCACACGACCATGGTAGAGTCCAGCATTCCCCGCTGTTTGAGGTCACTAATCAAGGCCGCAATTGGCTGATCAACACACCCCGCGTTGTATGGCAGTTCTTTGGGAATGTTGCTGTGGTGATCCCAGGATGCATAGATGATGTTGACAAATCGGACTCCACGTTCAACCATCCGTCTCGCCAGAAGGCAGTTTTTGGCAAAGCTGCGATACGTATCGCCCTGCTTGCCACGTCCACCCAGGTCCTTGGGTTCCTCGCGTTCGACACCGTAGGCGTCGAGAGTCTGTTTTGATTCTTTTGTGAGGTCGATCAGTTCTGGGGCAGCTGTTTGCATGCGGAAAGCCAGTTCATAGGATGCAATCCTGGCAGCGATTTCCGGATCATTGATTTCGTTATATCTGTCGGTGTTGATTTCTTTGATCGCGTTGAGGCCCTCGCGTTGCAGCGACATCGGGATGCCGGAGGGGTTGGCCAGATTGAGTACGGGTTCTCCCTGATTTCGAAAAAGCACCCCTGCGTGCGTCGATGGCAGGAATCCAGACTGCCATAACGTCGCGCCTCCCGACGATCCCCTGCCGCTGTTGAGCACGACGTACCCCGGTAAGTTCTGCGTCTCGCTGCCAAGCCCATAGGTGAGCCACGAGCCCATGGTGGGAAGCCCAAAAGTTCCTCGCCCGCATTGCATCATAAGCTGGCCAGGATGGTGATTGAACTGTTCAGTGTGAAGCGACCGCACAAGTAGCAGGTCGTCGGCAACGGAACCCAGGTGTGGCAGCAGTTCACTCAGGTTCATACCGGATTCACCATGTTTGGAGAATTTGTAGGGTGATCCCTGCAGTAACGCTTTATCCTTTTTGATAAAGGCGAAACGTACCTTTTCAAGCATTGACGCCGGTAATGGTTCGCCATGCCTTTCCTTTAAGACCGGTTTCTCGTCAAACAGGTCCAAATGCGATGGGGCACCCGCCATGAAAATAAAAATGCACGCCTTAGCCTTTGCCTCGAAGTGTGGCGGACGCGGAGCCAAGGGATTTACAATTGCATCTGAGGCTGTGGATGACTTCATGAGCCCATCGTCAGTCAGCATGGAACCTAATGCAGCCATGCCAAGGCCGCTGGCTGTCGTGTTCAGGAACTGGCGGCGTTGGTGCATGTGGTGGCCGGGTTTGATTCCAAAGCAGATGTTGCGGTTCTTATGCATAAGGGTCACTGAGCAAAGTTAGTGAATGCGTGCTGGGCGTGTGGGCGGTTTGACTGGGAATGAACACGCTAACAGGATTGGCGGTGCTAGGTTGTGTTTGCTTCTGCTGGGTTGCAATTGCGTGCCTTCAATTCCGGGAGGCCGGTTTGGGTATCCGGCCAAAGGTGTAATATTCGCACCGGGATTCTCAGTCGCGGACGATGAACTCATCAAGATTTGTAAGCATCCGAAGAGTGACAACCCATGCAGCGTTTTCAGCCATGGAATGACTCGGGTGGCGATGTGCGGAGGTTACGCGTTCGGCGTCTTCCGGGTTTTTGACGTAATGGGTCCGCGAGGTGTTGAGCAACTTTTCGAATCGTTTTGTTTCGCTTTCCTTCGGATTCCGACTGAGTACTCTTCGGATCGCATAAGTCAGCTTCTCGCGGTCCGTCGCACCTCCATGTTCGAGCACATTTTTCGCCATCGCCTGCGCGGCCTCAAAAAATACTCGGTTGTTCAGGGTGATGAGTGCCTGCAACGGTGTATTGCTAATGTTGCGTTGCAGCCGAGAGGTATTCGAATCTGGGCAGTCGAAACTGATCAGGTTAGGAAATGGAGAGGTGCGTTTGAAAAATGTGTACATACCGCGTCGATAGGCATCTTCTCCCTCACTGGTTTTCCACTTGAAATTGTTTGCGTAGCTGAGTTCTGCCACACCCGGGGGAAGGGGAGGAAATACGCTTGGACCTCCGATTTTTCTGCTCAACAGGCCACAGACAGCGAGGTGTAGGTCCCTTACCACTTCACCGGAAACGCGGACGCGGTTCTGTCGCGCGAGCAGTTGGTTGGTTGGATCGACTTCGTCCAGATCTGCACGGTGCCGGGACGCCTGGCGGTAGGTTGAACTGAGAACGATCGTTTTGATAAGCGCCTTTCGGCTCCACTTGAGGTCACGTGGGTAGTTCCACGCTAGCCAGTCGAGAAGTTCTGGATGCGTGGGTAAATCACCGCGAATTCCGAAATCATCGACTGTGCCCACAAGCCCCTCTCCAAACAGTTGACTCCAGACATGATTGACGCTGACGCGTGGTGTCAGTGGGTTATTGGCGTCCGTTAACCATGCAGCAAGATCCAGTCGATCGGGTGGTTTTGACGAGACTCGTTTTGTGATGGGATGGGTGCTGCTAACGCAAGCGAGCACATCGGTTTCGACTTCCTCGGCAGGTTGCAGGAAATCGCCTCGGTGCAGGACCCGGGTTGTTCTGGATGCGGGGCTAATGACACGGGCGGAAACAGTCGGCAGCGTGGGGGCATCACTTTTCAGTTTTGCAAGACGTTTAGCCAGTGCCTTGGTCGTGGTGTGCTGAGTGGCGAAATAATCTGCCAAAATCGCTCGCTGGAGATCACTTCGGTCTTTTGATGGGGTGCGGAATGTTTTTGCGATCTCTTTGGGGAGTCGGCGCAGCATCGTGTCTCCAGAAACAGTGGAAATGCGGAAATGGCCGATCAAGTGTTTTCCGCCGTATTGTTGATCAAGAACCACCTGCAGAAAGGTGTGGTTTTCCGAGGCAGGCAAGGGTTCGCTGAGACAGAGCCACTCATGCGGTTGGCCCATGCGTGGCGAAATTGCCCAGCCGGATTTGGACGTTTGCTGCAATGCGCCATCTGGGGCAAAGTTGTTCTGGGAGAAATCAGCCTCGGCATAAGAAAACGTCAGAGGCTCGTACTCGCTTTTAAAAGACGAATCTCCTCCGGTGTAAGCTCTTAATTCGCTCAATACGAAGTTTCCATTGGCGGGTCTGCCGGGACCTTTGGACGGCAAGGTGTCATGTGGAAGTACTTGCAGTTTGATGCCGCTGAAATTGCCCGTTGGCATGTCGAACACCAAAGTGTACTTGTCCTTGTCGGGGACAGGGCCGCTTACGAGTACTGATCCATCCGGGTTGATGGTCAAAACAGCGCCGCTAGCTGACTTAGCGGAGATGGGTTTAGCGACGCTGTAGGAAAGTGCTTCCTCCTGCTTCGTTGCTAAAAGCCGTTCCACCTTCTCGATCCAGAGGTCGAGTTCTGGCTGGATCGCAGCTTTGGATTCCTCGTATTGGTTTTCTAGCTCAATCACAGCGGCTTGATGCGCTGCAGCCGCGCGCTCATGTTGGACTACTGCTGTTTCATTGGCGGGTAGATTTGTATTGGTCTCGTTGAGGTCATCAAAAAACGCGTAGAGGCGATAGTACTCCTGTTGGGTGATCTGGTCGTACTTGTGGTTGTGACATCGTGCGCACGTCATGGTGAGCCCGAGCCAGATGGCTGCAGTGGTCTCGGTGCGATCAAATGTTGCTTCGACTCTGAATTCTTCCTGGTCCACCCCGCCCTCGGTGTTGGTAAGGGTCTGGCGATGAAACGCAGTTGCAAGCTTTTGTCCGTCGCTGGAATTCTTAAGCAGATCCCCTGCAATTTGTTCCCTGCTGAACTGGTCAAACGGCATGTCGGTGTTGATTGCCTTGATTACCCAATCACGGTAGAGCCACGCATTAGGCCGCGGCCGATCCTTTTCATAGCCATCCGAGTCGGCATAGCGGGCTTTATCCAACCAGTGTCGCGCCCAACGCTCGCCAAAATGCTCCGAATTGAGCAACGTGTTTACAAGGCGCAAATACGCCGTATCGTCCGGGTTGGCAAGGAAAGTACTGAGTAGTTCCGGCTCGGGCGGTAAACCTGTGAGATCATAGGCGAGTCGTTTTGCCAGTGTTTCGGGACTCGCTGCTGGAGACGGCTCTATGTTCTCCGTCTCCAATCGAGCAAGGACATAATGGTCGATGGGGTTGCGAATCCATGATTTGTTGGAAACTTGGGGAGGCCGTTCATTCGTAATCGGTCGATACGCCCAGTGTTGATCAAATGCTGCTCCCTGTTCAATCCAGTCGGTTAGCAGGTGAATCTCGTTTTCAGTCAGTGGCGGGCCCTCAGGTGGCATGCGTAAATTCGGGTCGCCTGCATTCACCCTCTTTATAAGTTCACTCTCAGACGGTTTGTTTGGAATGATGGCGGTCTTCCCCGACTCAAGTTCACGCGTCGCGCTATCAGGCTGATCCAAACGTAGGCCTGCTTCTGCTTCGTCAGGACCGTGACAAACAACACAGTGCTTGGCGAGAATCGGTTGGATTTCCGTACCGTAGACCAGCCCCTCATCACCAGTCACCGACGCCGGAGTTTGGGTTGCGATAAACAAAAAACACAGGCTTAGTAACACGAACAACTGATGTGTCGGTTTCAAAAGAGGTGCAGTACTGGGCATGCTAGACAAACTGAAGTGGGAACTGTTCGGTAGGCGGGGAGCGTGGAGGCAGGGGGTGATGCATTCTATAGAATAATTGAACACGGACGCGCGATCATATCATGCATTTCGGTGGAAGTTTCTTTGAGATCAGTAACAGTGGCATTTTGAACGGAATGGCTGTGACATTGACTCTGATGTCGCCAATCTAAACCGACGTTCGCCAGTCAGGGAAAGACCCCCGTCTATTCCGAGAAACGACCCGAAACGGACCCCGGTGTTTACGACGGTTGCTGGTGGTTAGTCAGGCCGGGTTGGTTTTCTCAGGGAGATGCGCAGAAGCCTGCCGCGTTTACGCAGTCACGTAGAGACCCGCGAGAAGTTTGAGGTGATTTTGAATCCTACGTTATCTGGAGTGAAACGACGTATTTGTCGACTCAAC
>JAPOKD010000716.1 GCA_029977825.1 Planctomycetota bacterium
AGAGGGTGACCTTCGCTGCCTTCGAATCAGTGACGGAAGCCTGATCTGGTCCAAGGACTTCAAGAAAGACTACAACGTCCCAACGCCAAACTGGGGCTTCGCCTCACCACCGCTTGTTGATCAAGATCGATTGATTTGCATCATCGGGGGAGAGTCATCCGGATGTGTCGCGTTTAACAAACACACAGGCGAGGAATTGTGGCGATCATTAACCGCGTCTGAGCCAGGCTACAGCGCGCCGGTGATCCGCACAATCGCAGGACATCGGCAACTATTGGTTTGGGACAGCGACGCGATTCATGGCCTGGATCCCGTCAGCGGCAAAGCGTTTTGGTCTGTCGACTTCCCCTCGACATACGCCATGTCGGTCGCCACACCACAGGTGTTGGATGATGCGATTTTCATTATGTGCTTCAATGGGAAATCCTGCCTCCTCAAGGTTGGTGGAGATGGCACTGAAGCGGGCATTGAATGGGTGGGAGACCGGCGAAGTGGGATTGATGGGGTACATAACACCGCTCAACTCGTAGACGGCTTTGCCTATGGCTGCGGAAACGGTGGGCGATACATCTGTGCTCGCCTGACTGATGGGAAACGAATGTGGAGTACATTCCAACCGGCATCCTCGCAACGCCCCGTCTCTTGGGGCAACGTCTTTACTGTGCGTCTCACTGCCTATCAGTCTCGTTACATCCTGATCAACGACCATGGCGAAATCATTCTGGCGACCATGGATCCGTCAGGCTACACCGGGCAGGATCGGGCCAAAGTCATTAACCCGACTCACCAGGTGGGCAGCCGAAAGCTGGTTTGGTCCCACCCCGCCTTTGCAAATCGACGAGTTTATTTACGGAACGATGTCGAAATACGATGCTACGAATTATCCAACGCCTTGTCCAACGCCGCAGAAACTCAATAGAACGCCAGCGTTAACTGGGGCGTTCGAAGGCCTTTGATGCCCCCGAACGCTTGATGATCACCGCCCGTTAATGATCACAGACCGTTAATGATCACAGACCGTTAATGATCACAGTCCCTTGACACCCCCGCGGCAGTTCAGACGGCTCGCCGCAACTGCAACGACTAGCCTGCCTGCTCTTGCCAGAAGTCTGCTGCACCAATGATTTCACGGGTACTGGCAAGATGCGAATTGGCCCGATCCAGACAGTCTTCCACCTCATCAACATAGCCATCTGCTGCTGCTGACCAAGCTCGATTCAGGAAACGTTCGGCGGAAGCAAACTCGGTCATCACATCGGCATAAATTGTCATCCCAAAGCGTTTTACCAGAGCCTGCCTCGCGTTCGCGAAATCGGCAAGTGGCTCAACGCATTCGTTGTCAATCACCGAAACGACCACCCGTGGATCGCTCACTGCCTGACTGCACAGTCTGACAACCACGTTGGACACCTCCTCGAGACTCCGCTGAACGGTGGAGTACTCGAACTCAGTCACGCCATCATCCTGCTTGTCTTTCGCCGCGGCAACCCGAAGCAGAATGACACCGACAACTCCCCCACTGACAGACAAGAGGTACCACAACCAAGGAATGGTTGACCAACCAGATCCACTAGCAGCACCTTCGGGCGGCCCAGCCCGAAGCACGGCACAAAACGCTCCTCCGAGGAAGCCCGACCACATCAATATTTGACCAATGATTTTCATGATTTTTCACAGTCCCATGGAAATGGTTTGGACGACCACGGCACCCTGCTGCATGGCAGTTTCAGCGGTTTCGGACTCAACAAACAGAACGTTCCAAAAAGCATTCCCGACCCCCACCAGTGCCTCACCGACAATCATTCCTGCCGCGATAGGAATCCCCACCTCATGACTCCACTTATCGCCTTTGAGCTTGTCGGCGGCGATTCGCAGGCAGTTTCCGATGGTGTAGGTCAGAGCAATCGCAAACGGCATATAGAACCCAAGTGCTATCAAGACACCGATCCCTCCCAGGCCACTGACAGCCAATAGCAAGCCCAACCCGGCGCCGGCTGTGTATCGATAAGCCGGAACATCATCGTCGAGAATTCCCTGAGTCACGTCAGCCAACGCCTGCGCTTGGGGCGCTGGCAACTTGTCAGACCCAATCTCGTATTGCTCGTTCAAAACAACCATCAGTCCGATCACGATCACCGGGCCCAGCCACACGCCGGCAAATTGCGCCAGTTGCTGGCGACGGGGGATGGCACCCACGAGATAACCTGATTTCAAGTCCAGCATCATGTCGCTGGCTTGCGAAATGGCCAGGCAGATCGCAGCTCCCATCAACATCGAGCAAACAATGGTCTCAGGATTGTCCACGCCACCTTTGGCAATCAGGATCAATATGGTGACAGCAATCAATGTCATCCCAGACAGGGGAGACCAGTTGGTACGGCCCACACATTCAGCAACGATCACTCCCGCAATCCAAACCCACAACGTACCCAGCAGCGCCATCGCAGCGGCACGTCCCAGCGATAAGTTGTCAACAGAAGTGTAGGCGATCCAGATCATCATCAACGCTCCCAACCCGATGGCTCCATAAAGCAGACGGATTGGCATCTCGTCATTCTTAATGTCACCGCCAACCTGCTTACTTGCTGAGTGCATCGACTTCATCGCACTGAGGATCAGCGGAAACGCAGCAACAATTCCGCCAATCGCCGCGCCCACGAGCATCCCGATCCCCAACGGTTTGTAAATCACGTTACGCATCTGGGACGGCTGATCGACCAACCCTTCAACCACCACACCCTCAGGGGAAACAACTCCGGCAATTTCAGGACCGGCAAACCCACTCAACAAGGGGGACAACAGGAAGTAACAGATAAAACCGCCGGCCCCAAACCAGAAACCACCCTTTCCGGAAAGAAAGCCGACGCCGATCGTCATCACGGACAAATACAAACTGATGTTCAACAAGGCGGGTAAACCGAACGCCTCCCCAGCGTGCCAATCACCGTCCTCACCCATGAACGTGAGAACCAACAAGTGAACAAGCCCAGAAAAAAGTGCACCGCCGAGCAGCAAAACAGCTTTTCGCACACCAGCGCCTGGTGATTTAAGTATGGTCGCAACCGCGATCCCTCCCGGGTAGGCGAGGCGATCAAAATCGATCATCTGTTTTCGCAGGGGAATCACAAACGCCAAGCCGAGAACCGAACCCGTGATACAAGCCAGGATCATCAATGGCACATTAAAATCTGCCACTGACTCCAACCCTTGCGTCCGACTCAGAATGAACAGAGCAGGGACCGAAAACATGATTCCTGACGACGCTCCATTGACAGCGGAGGCAATGGTCTGGTTGATGTTATTTTCAACGATGCTGGTACGCCGCATCACACCTCGCAGAAGCCCCCACCCCAAAATGGCAGCCAGCTCGGATCCTTCAATCGCAAACCCGAGGATCAACGCCGCATACCCGATGGAAACGGCAATCAAAGCACCAATCGCCCAGCCAATAAATACAGCTGTCCAAGTGAACTCGGGGTAGGGACCTCGACGGATGACTGGTGAATCAGAGGATCCCCCTGTCTCTTCGGTACCCGTCGACTCATATGGATCATTGGTCGTCATCGCTTCCCCAAACTTATGTTCATGATTGCGTCTTGGATAACGTAGGCC
>JAPOKD010000102.1 GCA_029977825.1 Planctomycetota bacterium
GATTGGTTTGTCCGCTGTACCGGATTCACTGATCAGAATATTGCCAGAGAAAGCCGACCCCTTCTTGAAGTGCACAACATCGCCTGCTGCCAGTTCCACGGACTCCACCTTCCCATGTGACTTCCAGGGCTTGTTTTTCGACAGCCCGTCATTGTCATCAGACCCGTTCACCGAATCGATGAAATAGTCGGCCGCGGTGCATCGTGCAGCCAAAGTACAACTGACGAAGCACAGGATCGCCAAGCAGTGCACGATGACCATGCACCGTACGATCGCGAGGCACTGCAGAGGCAAAAGCATCATTGAACGCATGTTGTCAACCTCGGAGGACGCAATGCCTCTCACTCTGTGAATTCATCCAAACCACGTGAACCTTCATCTATGCAAACCAGTGCCACGTTGACGGCTCATCGCACAAACGATCCTTGGCGTCTGCTCCTTGGCGCCTGATACCGGGCGTCTGATTCCGGGCGATCCCAATCCACTGATCCAATCCACTGATCCCGGCCGATCCCTGGCCACTGTCTCCTCGGGTAATCTACCCCGCCATGACATAGGTTGGCATGGAGTTCCCCAGCTTAACGGATTCTGGACCCGCGTAACCCTACGTGGCCCCTGCTTACATCGCCCCTGCTTACTTGGCCCATCCCCACGTGGCAAAAGCAACCGTGCTGGATCCTATTGTGGTGATTCCTTCCGGTGTTTTCTCCGCCGGCGACGGGGCGGCTTAATCTTGACCGTCGCTCTCTGCTTTCGCGCTTCTCGCCTCAATCGCTTTTTATCATTGCGAGACAATTTTTTCGGCGGCTCATCATCCGACTCTCCAAACACAAAGAAATATAACAACAGATGGGCAAGTGGACCGACCAGTACCAGAAAGATCAGCGCCAACTCTTCAGGCTGCACGTATGTCTCGACATATTGACCATTTGCGTCCGTTCCTCCGTGGCGAATTCCCTGCCTGGTATCACGTAGCATCTGATATCTGGCACTCGACGAAATCCACAACAGGGTTGCCGCTGTTGGAATCCACCAAACCGCCAACGATGCAGCCACAATGTGGTCTCGCTTGGATTTTGGCAGTGATCGCCGCTCGACATGGGTGATTGTTAGGATAGGCACTGACGATTTTCGATCTCCGTGGTTTTAATATCCCCCTGTTTCTGAATTCAAATGCTTGCCTGGTTCGGATCAACGGTTTCACTTCCGAAGCGTGAAGCGAGGAAATGAAGAAACAACGCGAAAGCTATCATGTGACAACCGCAAAAATGCATTTTGATTCCGAAAAAGATACGCGACCAGAGTCTGGTGATTGGTGGCGTTCTCTTCGTTGGTGCGTTTGCTGTACAAAGTATGAGAGACAGAAAACGTCAGCAATCACTCACTCCCCATCTGGATTATCATCCTGAAGGCCGAAACGACGACGATGAGAGTGACAATCAGGAGCATGGTCTGCGTGACGATCAGTCAACCACAGACCGGCCTCCGTCAGATGATGTTCTGGGAACCGCGCTATCCGAATTGACAGCCGAGTGTCCAGTCAGTCCGATTCAAAACTTACGAACCAGCCCTCCGCCCGAAGATACCCTGACAACCGTGCACTCGGAACGCTCCCATCCTGATACGTCTACTGAGGTCGGTTGCCCCAGATCAACCGTTGCTCACATAGCCGCTGTGGATGTTCCAACGAAACCTTCGTCGCTGGTGAAGAATTTCAGTGTGGCTCTTGCTGTCACGCTGCTGTTCTTCCTCAGTCTGGTCGGGCTGCGTGGACCCTCACCCCCCAACGATGGCCCGGTCGCGGGATCTCTCTCTGCGGCGTCTTTGGAGGGTTCATCCTTTGAGTCGCCAGCTGCTGGATCGGCTTCAACCGTGAAGGCGATACAAAGCCGGCAGGTAGAGTTGGGTGAGCGTGTAGAGACCGGGCTTACCGCGGCGCAGCTTGCCGCGGCGGTGGACGATCCGGCGTCGGCTCCGTGGTGGGATCAGCTCGATGCAGACGTTGACGCCGATACGTGGCGACAGATCAATCTTGTGGTCACCAATGACCAGGGCTCCAGGAGTGAGGTTGACCTGCTACGTCCTGTGAGTTGCTTGTCTGCTCATCAGGCAAACGTGGGCGGTAGGATCTACCTGTCGATGCCCGATATGGGGATTGAGGGGTACGGTGAGGTGATCTCGATTGGCAACTCACCCGAGATTGCCAGCGGGCCGGGCTGTGTGGTGACGGGGCGTTTCAGGCATGTCAGCGATGATGTGCTCAGCGTGCGCCTGAGTGATCAATCGGCCGCACTGGACGTGGCGGCCCAGCATTCAGTCTATTCGCTGGATCGTGGTGATTTTGTTGCGGCCGGTGAGTTGTTAGCCGGTGAGCGTTGTTTCTCAATTATCAATCATCCAATCAGCTCAGGCGATCGGCTGTCTCGCGGTCATTGCCGTGCCCAAGGCGAGGAATTGTGCAGTCCCATGACGGGTTCTCGCGATCAATGAAAGACACTGCCGCCGCCTAAATTGCCAGTGGAGGTACTGACAGTGTCAGCGGCAGGATTGCGGGTTTTCATTTCCGTGATGTAAGTCGAGCCGACGTCTGGTCAAATCAGCCAACGAAGCAGAATCTGGTCGAACCGGCCCATCAACCAGGTCAGGGCCAAGCCAATCGTTGCTCCTGTTGTCAGCACGACTCCCATTTCGACAAGGATCATGCCGCTCATTTGTCTCGTGGATGCCCCGATTTTCCTGAGGGTGTCGAATTCGTTCTGACGTAAACGGAACGTCAGCAGGAATACAAAGACAACCAACAAAATGCACGCCCCTGTGACCAACGAGAGTCCCGCCAGCACCAGATTTCGGACACGTAGAACCGACGCGAGCAGTCGTCTTATGACGCTCAACGGCTCAATCAACATCACCTTGGCGTCAGTGCGTGCCGAGTACTGACCGATGAGCAGGGTTTCTGCACGTGAGTCGGTGGGTACGATGATACAGGCAGTGACAGGATAATCTTCTCGGCGCCCATGGAAGTGAAATGCGCCAATATTTTCATCGGTGATTTCCAGATGAAGTTTCTCGGAAGACCTTCCCGGCGGCGTTGCTTCCTGGGCGGATTCGTTCTGATCGGACCCGTCGGTTGCGCTGGGCTGCTGGAAGTGGCCATGCCCGATTCCGTCCATGATCCACGCTGTTTCCATGGAAACAAAAACGACGTCATCATCGGGCGAGTCCGACGGGCTCAGCACACCCGTGACTCGAATCCGCAGTGGGTAATCTGCCGTGAGATTGAAAATGGTTTTGGGATCAGACGTCAAATACTCTCCCGGTGATACCCCAAGTTTTCGAGCAGCTGCAGCGCCGAGGACACAATCCCCATAGCGTCTGCTGAAAGCACCCTCCTCAAGCTCCAGACCACGATGCTTGTAATACGCCTCGGTCGTGCCGACGATGGCCACGCCCGAGGTTGAAAATCGCATGTGCAGTGGAATCGCTTCGGCCCTTTGCCGGTCGACTGCCATGGCTTCGCCCATCGTCATGATGGTGTGTTTTCTTCCATCAAAGTACAACGCAGAAAGCGTGACGTCGGTCTTGCTGCCTGCTGCGGCGAGCATCAACGGAGTGGAGGCGGCGCGTTGTTCCAATGTGCTGGCTGCACGCCGAACCAGCAAATAGGGGGTCAGAGGAACAAAGACAGCCATGGCAACGCAGAGCGTCAAAAGCAGGGAGCGACGCCAGTAGTAAGTCACAGTGGCGATCGAAAAACGCAAGACATCCATCAAAACCGCCCCTGCCATTGAACGACGGTACTTGTCTCATGCGAACTGTCGAACTGATCAATACAGCTGAGGTCGTGCGTTGCCATGACAAGCGTCGCATGATCCTTGCGACATCGTTCGAGCAGCAGTTCCACGACCGACGTCTTCAACGCCGGGTCCAGATTGCCCGTGGGTTCGTCTGCCAGAACAACACTGGGTTGCGTCACCAATGCCCGTCCGATAGCAACGCGTTGCCGTTCACCTTGGGACAGCCGTTCCGGCCGTCGTTTTCGAATGGACCGCGACAAACCGAGCTGATCGCACAACTCGTCAACACGTGAATGAATTTCCGTCGAAAGCCGCTTCTGATACAGCAGACGCATCGGCAACAGCAGGTTTTCGTCAACCGTCAGGTGAGGCAGCAATTCGAACGACTGAAAGACAAATCCGATGTTGGCGAGTCGGAATCTGCGCCGTTTCGGCTCAGGCATCGAACCCAAAGACTGCTTCGCAACCTGGATCGAACCATCGGCGACACCCAAAATTCCCCCAGCAAGTTGCAACAACGTTGTTTTTCCCGATCCACTCGCCCCGATCAGCGCAACGCATTCGCCCGCGGCGATTGACCATCGTGGGACATGCACACGCGATACATTGTCTCCCGGAGTCTGCGGATACGAATAGTGCACGTTGTCGAACAGAATCAATGCCAGAGGCCCAAAGAGGTTGCGAGGATCCCATCAGAACCGGGACGGGTGGATTGCGTTATACTGTAACATGCCGCACATTGAGAACGATGGCTGCCAAGTTCTGAATCCAGTCCTGAATGGCGGCAGTGGTGATTGGAGTCACGCTCAGGGCGTGAACAACGCCTTGTCGATAACGCGACAATAAACTGGCAATAACCACGGCAAGGGCTCTGAAAGTGTTCGCAAAGCCGTTTTTTTCACCGAATTGTATACACCAGTCTGGGCGTGCCCGGATGCGGTCGGGGGACACTGCGATTTGGCTCTTTCGAATGGCTTGGCGGTTGGCTTGAAATGAATACGATGCTGTATGCCGAACTGGCGCACCGGTTTGTTGAAGCCGAATGATGGGGCCACGGCAAGGTTGACCAGCATGACTCGGAATCAAATCCACTCGAAGAAATTCAGGCAGTGATGGCCGCGTTAACAACACCTCCCGCAACCACAGATGAGTCTTAATCTGATGCCATTCCTGCAACGTCCTCATCATGCCTTGCTTTTCGCGACAATAAGCTTGCTCGCGTCGGTGTTATCCGGCCGCAGTCATGCCGAGGTCATTGAATTGACTTCCTCGTGTGATGTCGAACTCGGCGCAATCAATGCGGTGTGTATTCGATCCAATGAGGGGTCGGTAGCCGTGTATGGCTGGGATCAGCCAGTCAATCAGGTGTTGCTCACTCACGTCCGACGGGACGTGATATGGAGGGCGAGAAAGGCTGCCGAAACGGCCGAAGTCGTTGCTCCCGCGAGGGAACGTGATTTGCTTGAAAACGGCGTTGATTACTGGGGTCGATTTCAACAAACGCGTTACCATGACTACGCGCAACAAACGACCAAGGTTCCGTCACAATCCTGGACCGTAAATGAATGGGTCAAGGGTGGTGATCTGGTCCAACTTTCTGGAACCCGGTTTGAAGTGATTGAAACACCGGGCTTTACCAGAGGCGCGGTCAGTTATGTCGCTGTTCTGGAAGGTAAACGCGTCGGTTTCATCGGAGATCTCATTTACGGAAATGGCAAGTTGCTCGACCTGTACAGCTACCAGGATGCGATCCCGGAAGCGCAGATAAGGGGTTACCACGGTTATGGCGCGAGGCTGGCCGACCTCGTCACCAGTCTGACTCGCATCATTGAGGCCAACCTGGATGTGGCGGTCCCCGCACGCGGCCCGATCATTCATCATCCGTCGGAGGCCGCGGCAAAGCTTCGTCAGCGGGTGCAGGCAATCTATCACAACTACCTGTCAACCAATGCGTTGAACTGGTATTTCAAGGAGGAGCGGATGCGGGCATGCGGCCGCCGTGTGCTGGGGCAGGAAGCCGCCATCGAGTTGATGCCGTACTGCAAGCACGAAAAAACACCGGATTGGATCTACGAGAATTCGACAAGCCGTTTGATCATGTCGGAGACCGGCGCGGGATTTTTGCTCGACTGCGGTTCGAATCGGGTGATCGAGTCGATTGAAGAATTGATCGAACAACAGGCGGTGGACAAGGTGGAGGGCATTTTTGTGACGCATTTTCATGATGACCACACCGACGCCGTTGCCAATGCCGCAAAGGTTTTTCAATGTCCCGTGTACGCCACCCGGGAATACTCGGATGTACTTGAACAACCAGCTGCTTTTCATTTGCCAGCGATGACCGAAAATCCGATCACAAACATCACCGTGATGAAGGACGGGGCAAAAATGAAGTGGCATGAATACACGTTTACATTTCATTTTTTTCCCGGTCAGGCGTTCTATCATGGCGCGATGCTGGTTGAAAAAGCGGGCGAAAAACCCGTCTTCTTCATCGGTGATGCTTTCGCACCTTCGGGTTTCGATGACTACTGTGTTCTCAATCGAAACCTTCTTCATGACGATCAAGGCTATCTGCTGTGCCTCAACAAAATCCGTGATGCGGGCGACTGCTGGTTGATCAATGAACACATTCGCCACGTTTTTCAATTCAACAGCAGAGAACTCGACCATTTGACGAGGCGATATCAAAAACGACGTGAACTGATTCGTGAAACCGTTGCCTGGGATGATCCCAATTACGCAGTCGACGAACAGTGGGCTGTCTTTTACCCCCGCAGTGAAACGATCTCAGCAACCGATGCCAAAACAATTGAGTTGCGAGTGACGAATCACTCAGACAAGCCTCGCGAATATTCGCTCAAATTCAACCTGCCAGAGAACGTCGTCAGCTCTGACGATCTTTCTCAAAAAATCACTGTTCAACCCGGCAGCGTCGGCAGCGCAGCAATCCGCATCAAGGCTACAGCAACCTGGAAAGGACCAGCCTGGCGCATCGTCACGGCAGACATCGAAACCGACGGGATTCACGTTCGTGAATGGAGTGACGCCTATTTAACGTTAGCGGGGACTGCGCGGTGACCGCGAAATCACGGCTGAATCGAACACGGTTCGTCAGGTCCCCCTACCTCGCACGAACCCGATTGATCCTTCTGATGGTCATCCTGATCATGACATGGATTGCTGGAACCCCAGCGAAAACACTCGCTGCGCACCCGATCTCCATCACCAGAGCCTCGGTTTATTTGACCCGTGAGTCGGCGGATGTACGAATCGAGGTGTTTTTGGAAGACCTCTATCTTTTTCATCAACTCAAGCCCAATCGCGAGGACTTCCTTGACCTTTCGGTGATCCGTCAGGGAATCGAACTGCATGAACAGTTTTTGGCACAGCGTTTTGAAATTACCGACGTAGAGGGAAACCGCTTCAGTCCGCAGGACGTGGGGGTTGCTGCTTACGAACTGCCGGCAGAAGGCGTCCCCTTGTCGGATCTGATGGGTCATCAATTGGTGTTTGAACTGCAGTACGTTTTTGACCAACCGCCGGATCTGCTGACATTCACACAAATGTTCACCGATGAAGACGCGGTGCTTCCTTCGGAGACAAAACTCGAAATCAAACAGCAAGGTGCGGGCGCCGCAGTTGAACATACGTTGCTGCCACATGCGGCGTACTCGATGCGAATCAATTGGGACAATCCGCCGCTGTCACCAGAGGCCAGTGACGAAGAACGCCAGCAATGGCAGGATCGTGAGAAACAGGCGCTTCTGGGAATTACCAACTACAGTCGGGTTTACTCGTTCCTGTACATCGAGGACTTTGAAGTACGCCATGAAATCCTGGTCCCGTATCTTTCGCTGGATGAGGACCTGCTGCTCGCGCGAGATGATGATCCTCTGCTCGATCTGACGGAACAGGATTTGGCCAGGAAACAGATCGAGGGTTATTTTGCCTCGGGTAATCCGCTGCGAATTGACGGCAAGCCGTGCAAACCGATTGTCCAGCGATGTGACTTTTACGGTCTGGACATGACCGACTTTGCAAACGCATCCAAGCGTCGTGTTGTCCCGGTTTCGAATGCGCGGGTCGCCGTCATCCTGACCTACCGACTGGATGAAACGCCGCAATCTCTGGAGTTGACATGGAATCGCTTCAACAACTCTGTGTGGTCCGTATCGGCAGCTGTCATGGGGCAAGGAAAGCCTCAGCGTGAGAACCTGAGCCGGCTTGGGGAACGTAACGTGCTGAAGTGGGAGCGCCCCGAAGATTGGCGTTCGCCGAATCCCATCACTTCAGTGACAGCCATCAGGCAGAAGTCCAACTCAAAATGGCGTCCTGCCCTGCTGATCGCGGTTGGATTGATCGGAGCCACCATAACACTGATCGCGTTTGGCATGCGGCGCGTCCAAGTGGCAACTGCAGCAGGTCTCTGCACGATCCTTGCCGGGTCTGTCTGGTTGCTGGCTGGCGAACGAATGACAACGCCAGATCACTTGCCCGTGACTGACAAAGATGCCGTTAACGTGTTTGACCAACTGCATGACAACGTCTATGCAGCATTCCGGCGTAGAACCGAAGACTCAATTTATGACGCGTTAGCAACCAGTGTTGAGGGTGATCTGCTGCGTCGAATCTACCTGGAGATCCGACAAGGACTGGCAGATGAAGACAACGGCAACGCCACAGCGCGGATCGAAACGGTCCAGAGGCTTGGCGTGAGCCGCACGGATTCCGTGTTAAAAGATGTGCAGTGGCCAGATGCAGATCTCTTTGGAATCAACTGTTCATGGAAAGTCGTGGGTCGCGTCGAACATTGGGGCCACGTGCACACCAGAGATGTGGTTTATCAAGCCAGGTTTGATGTGGCCGACATTGGCGAATCCTGGAAATTGGTCGAAATGGAAGCTTTCACGCAAGCGTCGATCGAAACCTCAACCCGACTCGCTCAGTGAGAACGACCCTGTCGCGGATCGGTTGTGTCCCTGATTCCGCCCCTACCCGGGCGTGAGGGTGCCTTGCAGTCTACGCTGGTTGCAGTCAGCATCGTACTTGCTGTAAGCTCCGGACCACGGGTTTGGCGTTCATTTCTTATTCTGGCCGAATCCGATTTGCTACTTTTGCTTGCTGCCAGGCACGCCGAAATCAACCCTCCATGGTTTGAATGGTTCCGCAACACACAATGGAATCAAGGAACAAAACAATGAACTACAGAATCCTGTTTTTTTTCGCTTGTTACCTCGTTTGTGTTCCGTCCATCGCGCAGCAGGCAGAGACGCTCACCGCGACGGATTCCGCAGTCGCACCGCCTGTGAGTGCGTCCGGAAAGTCGGACGGAAGCGTCAAATCTGATGCGAGTGTGAAACGCGTGGGAGATGACATCCGCTACCTTGCATCGGATGAACTGGAGGGTCGCGGGCCCCAAACCAAAGGCTTGGAACTTGCCGCCAAGCACATTGAAGAAGTATTCGTTGAGTCTGGACTTGTTGGCGGAGGTGACGACGGGACATTCCGCAAGCCGTTTGAAATTCCTGTTGATACTCAGGTGAGTGAAAAAGACACGCTGCTCGTCTTCAACACAAATGGCGAGACGATCGAATTGAAGGCGGGCGAGGATTTCCAGGCATTGGCCGCCGGTGGCAATGGCAAGGCAAACGCCGAGGTGGTGTTTGTAGGTTATGGCATCAATGCTCCCAAGCTGAACTACAGCGATTATGAAGGCATCGATGTCGAAGACAAGATTGTTGTGGTCATTCGACGTGAGCCACAACAGGCCGATGATAGTAGCGTATTCGATGGCAAACGCACCTCACAACACTCGTTCATTCGCACCAAACTTGATGCCGTCAAAAAGGCCAAAGCCGCTGCGATCATCATGGTCAACGATCCCCACTCAACAGAAGGAAAAGCCGACGAACTGACCCGTCCCGCCGCTTTCGGCTCGCGTGGCGCGGGTATCCCGTTTTTCCACATGACCAAAGCACGCCTGAATGCCCTGTTGGCACAACATCCCGTGAAGGCGGGTGATCAGGAACTGAAGACTGTCAAAGAAATCACCGACCACATTGACGCGGACCTTAAACCACTTTCACAAACGCTGGACATCACCGCTGATGTTGGCTGTAAGTTTGAACAGATTAACGCAGGGGTCAGTAATGTCATCGGCATCCTGGAAGCAGAGGGGCCGCTGGCGGAGGAGACGATTGTCGTCGGTGCACACTACGACCATCTGGGCATGGGCCCCTTCGGTTCGCGGAAACCCAATGTGCGTGCGGTTCACAACGGTGCCGACGACAATGCGACCGGGACAGCGGCAGTCCTGGAACTGGCCCGTCGACTCAGTGCCACCAAGTTGAAACGGCGTGTCGTTTTTGTCGGGTTCACCGCTGAAGAAAGGGGGATTCTCGGGAGTAATCACTACCTCGCAAATCCTGCCATTCCTCTGGAAGACACGGTCGCCATGATCAACTTTGACATGATCGGTATGTATGGAAAACAGGGCATCACCCTGGGAGGAGCCAACACGGCCAAGGAATTTCCGGACGTGCTGGCACGCGCATCGGAGGGTGCCGATTTCAATGTCAAACAGAGCCAGTCGGTGGGCGGCAGTGATCACGCCGGGTTCTACAACAAAGGCATTCCAATCATGTTCTTCCACACCGGCTTGACTGATCTTTATCACACTCCCGACGACGATTTTGAAACAATCGATGTGGAGGGTGCGGCTACTACGATCGATCTTGCCGAACGCGTGATTCGCGAGATTGCTGAACTTCCTGAACGACCAACCTATACCAAAGTCACTCCACGCCAACGCAGAGGAATGGTTTACCTGGGTGTCACGCTGGATTTTGAAAACTCAGAAAACGGTGTGGGAATTCAGGATGTCGCTCCGAATTCGCCCGCAGCCAAGGCCGGAGTCAAGTCTGGTGACGTCATTATCAAAATCGGGGACAACGACGTGAAGAGCGTTCAAGACCTCCCCGGCATCCTGCGGCAAAGGAAACCTGGCGATGAAGTAGATGTGATCGTCAAACGTGACGGCAATGACGTCACACTCAAAGTCAAGCTGACGGGACCGCCCCGGAACCGATAAGGTCGCTATCGGCCGCGTCACGCAACGAGCGTTTGTCGCGAGAGGAAGAAATCGCACACTCACACGCCCAAGTCGTGGCAGTCCACAAATGCCCCGCGATCATGACAACTGATGGTGTGGGCGGTTGGTGTCAGCGATTGCTGACCTCGCTAGAGTCGACTTCCGTCATTCTTGCCTGGCTCAGCGGAATCCTGCTCAGCGGAATCCTGCTCAGCGGAATCCTGCTCAGCGGCATCCTTCTCAGCGGCATCCTGCTCAGTATCATCCTGCGCAGGATCAGACTGCTCAGGATCAGGCACTTCCTCGTCGACCGTTGGATCCTCCGGTTTCTCCATGACTTCGTCTGTGCTTCGATCGGCTTCCGCTGAATCCTGCGCCGCAAGCCCTGCATCTTGATCTACAACCGCTGCGTCTTCACCGAGTTTAAATTGATCGGGCTTCGGTTTGGGTTGGAAACGTTTGTTGAACCAGAAAGGCAAGAAGAGCAAGAATGCAATCGCTACAGCGCCTCGAATCAAAACGCTGGTATTGTTTCGGGTGGCCATTATTTGTCATACCTTTGCAAAGAACAAAACTCAGAACGAAGCCCAGCCTACTGTTCACCACCTCCTGCGGCACA
>JAPOKD010000235.1 GCA_029977825.1 Planctomycetota bacterium
AAGCGATCATTATCCTCGAGGCAATGAAGATGGAAATGGAGGTTGCATCACCCGTTGTTGGTCAGCTTAGCGAAATTTCTGTCGGTGTTGGTCATCAGGTGGCGACTGGGCAAACGTTGGCAAAAATTACGGGCTGAGCTTGGGCGAGGACTTTATTTTCTGTTCTGCGAACGTGGCTTGAGGTGAGTCGCGTGGGGGCATTTGAGTCGTTGGCAGGCCACAAGTCGGTTTCGTAAGGGTTCTGGGGTTACGGTCTCGGTTGAAAAGGGCAGCCACGATCCAGATTTGTGACAAGGACCTGTTTTTTACTTCTATCAGTGGCTTTGTGCCTGCCCAGGCCGTACCAAATGCTTCGGTTGCCGCTGGATCGCAATCCCAGATTTTATGCGACGCCCAGGTCGTGTTGTCGGCAAGTTACAGTTGCGCTATGAGCCCATTTGCTGCGTAGGCTATACTGAGGTACCCCGAGTGTGGGCTACCGGCTGCTGCTGGTTGCCAGCAACGTTTGCCGGTAAAGAAGAGCTCGAGCAGGTGGCGGGATTATTACAAACATTTTCTGGATCAACGTATTGTTGATGCTGGGTATTTGACGAGGCTGCTCGCGTTTGTGGCACCATTTGCTCGGTATGGAACGAGTGGCGGGCTATCAACACTGCTGACGTGTTAACCACTAGCGGATTTCTCATGACTTTATCCATCCACAATTCAAAATTTTCTGCCTTGTTCATTCGCGGCGTGGTGTTTCCGGTGATTCTGCTGGGCGCCTCTCTCGAGGTTGCTGCGCAAGTCCAGTCTGATGAAGGGACGACGGCGACCAGCTCCAGGAATCAGGCTGCTTACTGGATCACACAGTTGTCGCACGAGCATTACTTGCGACGTGAAAGGGCCAGTCAGAAAATCAAGGAACTCGGGCCTGCGGTCATTCCAGAATTGGTCACCGCAATGAATGAAGGGGATTTGGAGGTGATCGAACGTGCGATTGCCGTGATTTCCGATTTTGCCATCACGCTCGAACCTGCGGATGACGGTGACGCATGGGTGACGCTACAAGCCATGGCTGAAAAGTCTGTTGGTCGTCGTGCTTTGGCAGCGAAGGCTGCTATGGAAGAGGTAGCAGAATCACGCACGAAGCAGGCGGTCGATTTTCTCGTTGCTGCGGGGCTGTTTGTGGGGGATGGTTATTTTTCGGTGGCCGCTTCACAAAGCACTTACGCTTTCGTCGAAGTCGGGGATCAGTGGAATGGAGATCTAAAGGTGCTTCGCTGGTTGGAATGGGTGGGCGATATCGGGCACGTACGTATATCCGGGAAGGCCATTCAGGGCAGCGTTCTGCGCAACGTGGTTCGAATGCCTGACTTGACTGCCATCGCAATTGTTGATGCCGCCGCCCCAGTTGATGATGAAGTTTTTTCGTCGCTGGGAGAGATGGAACGCATCGACTCCCTCGATATCCGTTATGTGAATGTTACCGAGCAGCAGGGCGAAATCATTTCCCGCCTGCCACTGCGGAAGTCGCTGACATTGATGGGTACCAATATCCCATCCGGTGCGGTGGATCGAATCAAGGACCGACTATCAGGTCTTGAGATTCAATTTCGGCGGGGTGGTTTTCTTGGTGTGTCCTGTGATCCTATCGATCGGGCGTGCATCGTCAGCCAGGTGTTTCCCGACACCGCGGCCTTCGACGCCGGGCTGATGAGGGAGGACGTTATCGTGGGCGCTGGCGAAGACAAAATCTCGAATTTCAGTACGCTTCAGAAAACCATCAATAAATACCAGGCGGGGGATGAGATCGAGGTCAGTTTCCTACGCGGCGGTAAGCTGTTGAAGGCCAAGGTGAAATTGAGGCGGTTGGAAGAAAATTGAACAGATCTGACGCGTCCCAGGAGAGCGATCAAGGTCCGCTACACGATGATGTGTGGCAACAGGCGGGGTGGCGTTCGCGTGTTCGACGAAGTCTGTTGGCGTGGTTCGCCAAACATGCGCGAGACTTACCGTGGCGTCGTCAGCCGACACCCTACCGTGTCTGGGTCAGTGAAGTCATGCTGCAGCAGACTCAGGTAGCTACGGTACTACCTTACTACGACAGGTTCATGGCGTCCTTTCCTACTGTGAGCGATCTGGCGGCTGCTGATGAGCAAGTCTTGCTTTCGCACTGGGAGGGGTTGGGGTATTACCGACGAGCACGGTCGCTTCATGCTGCAGCCAAGCTGATCGTTGCAGATCATGGTGGCGAGTTTCCCTTGCAATTCGATGAGGTGCTCGCTCTGCCGGGGATCGGTCGTTATACCGCAGGGGCAATTCTCTCGATTTCCGATGGGCAGAAGCAGCCCATATTGGAAGGAAATACACAACGAGTCTTTAGTCGCTGGATCGCGCTTCGGGGAACTCCGACCGATACTGCCAACAATCGACTGCTTTGGCAGGTCGCCGAAAAAATGTTGCCGCGAAAAGATGTTGGAAGTTTCAATCAGGCAGCGATGGAATTAGGGGCATTGATTTGTACACCCAAAAGCCCTGCTTGCGGCGACTGCCCAGTGGCGTCTGCCTGTCGCGCCTATCAGGCCGGGTTGCAGCAGGAAATACCGGGAAAGGTGACGCGGGTGGCTTACGAAGATCGGACCGAGTACGCCATGGTGGTTCAGAAACCCGAGAAAAAGAAGGGGCGTCGGGGCCCAAGCGGAGACCAAAACGCCGCTAATACCGCTATTCAGCAGCAACAGTTTCTGGTGCGTCCGCTCCCAGAAGGTGGGCGTTGGGCGGGGCTCTGGGATTTCCCGCGGACCACCCAGGCCTCCCTATGTACCATTGATGAGGCCGCCACGCAGCTATCAGCCGAGTTGGGTGTGAATCTTATCCCAAGCATGCGGTTAACAACGATCAGACATGCGGTCACCAAATACCGTATTTCCCTACAGGTCTATCACGCTGATTTGCTCGATAAAAACGAGGAACCGGGAAGGCCGTGGAAATATGTCACGTTGGCCGAGTTGGCGGACATGCCAATGAGTGTGACTGGTCGAAAAATTGTGAAAATTCTGGGTGAGGATTCCCAACGCAGATTACCAATGTCCTAGCCCAATCGCGACGTCATTTGATTATACTTCCGGAAGGTCGCCGACGGCTCGTCCACGCGACCTTAAGATGTTTGTCATCCAACAGCCCGAGCTCACTTTGAGTACGCTTTGAAAAAGAGTTCAACAAATGAGATTAATTGCGTTTTCTTCTATTTTGGCGACTGCCTTCGTCAGCGTGACAGCGGTCGCTGTTTCGCCTCGTGGCGAGTCAGATCAAGTTGTGTTGGGTGATCCGGCTCTGACGGCTGGTGTTCCCGGTGTGGGTTTGTTAACAGCCGAAACGCTCGACGCTTGGATCAAGAATCCAGCCAATCATCGGCCATTGAAAGTCAAGTTGCCTGCGGGCCTTGATGCCGCTGAGGCGAATATCTACATCCCCGACGACAACCCGATGACCCGTGCGAAGATCGAGTTGGGGCGACAACTGTATTTTGATGAGCGTTTGTCCTCCGACAACACCATCTCGTGCGCGTCATGCCATGACCCGCTGCAGGGTTATGGCGCGGAAACAGCGTTTGGAATCGGTGTGCGAGGGCAGCAGGGTGGTAGGAATTCACCAATTTCCTACAACCGTATCCTGAGCAAGGAGCAGTTTTGGGATGGACGAGCCGGGTCTTTGGAAGAACAAGCTGTTGGCCCGGTTGCTAATCCGATCGAGATGGGGAACACGCACGCGGCTTGTGTTGAAACGTTGAAGAACATTCCCGGGTATCAGAAACAATTCGACGCGATTTTTGACGATGGCGTCACAATCGATAACGTCGGCAAAGCGATTGCGACGTTCGAAAGGGCAATCGTAACTGGCCCCGCGCCCTCCGACGCCTATGAGGCAGTGAAGAAGTTCGAAAAGGTATTCGCCGATGATCTCGAGTATCTTGACGAGGAGCCAGAACTGAAGGCGAAGTATACGAAGTTGAAGCAGACTGCTGCGAAGTCACCGATGAGTGAGTCGGCACAACGTGGCATGGTCTTGTTCTCCGGGAAAGCAAACTGCGCAGCTTGCCACGCTGGTGCGAACTTTACCGATGAGCAATACCATAATCTTGGCGTCGGCATGGCGGCAGACAAGCCCGACCTCGGGAGATACGAAGTCACCAAGGATAAGAAGGACTGGGGTGCATTCAAAACACCGACCCTCCGCAACATCGCGATGTCACCGCCCTACATGCATGACGGAAGTCAAAAAACTTTGGAAGAAGTTGTAGATTGGTACGATAAAGGTGGACACAAGAATGCCGGTCTGAGTGACAAAATGAAGGTCCTGAATCTTACCGATCAGGAGAAGGCTGATCTCGTTGCCTACATGGTTGAAGGCCTGACGGGTGATTTTCCAGTCGTGAATCAGGGGCGACTTCCCTGATCGGCAGACTGCTGCTAATCCGCATTCGAAGGCAGTGTCTTCAGTAGTTTCTGAGGCACGCCGATGCCAGCAACATGAACAACGCCGACGTACTCGTCGGCGTTGTTTTTTTTGAAACCCACTTTCTCTGCCACAAATGTGATGGTGTGATCAGCAATGAATGTGGGTTGGGAAGCCTCGCCGGTATCGCAGTCCAAGCCCGTTGGTATGTCGATGGCCACTCGTTGTCCCGGATGAGCATTTGCCATCTTGACTAAATCACGATAGCAGCCACGCAGTGGGCCCCGTGCACCGGTGCCGAGCAAGGCATCCACGACAGCAGCGGCTTCATGGTCCAGATCCGGAATCTTGGCCGGAGACGTTGTCTGGTCGATGAACCTCATCGGGATGTCTGCTCGGACAGCAATCATGGCGTTGATGTGGGCGTCGCCACGCAGTCTGGCCACCGGGACGGCACAAATCATACTGACTTTGCGGCTCATGAGTTGCAGGTGTCTGGCAATCACATAGCCGTCACCGGCGTTGTTTCCGCCACCACACAGCACCTCGATTGATCCTTGCGGAGCTACGTGGTCAATGATCTCAGCGGCTCGGAAACCAGCATTCTCCATGAGCACGACACCTGGAATTCCGTACTCATTGATCGCAGTTTGGTCGACTGATCTCACCTGTTCTCGTGTTAGTACTGGTAACTTTGTCATTTTCAAATTCCAACGCTCGTGCGATACTGGGTAGACGGCGGTGATCAGGCCGATGCCCTATGTGAATGGAAGAATTTTCAGGTGATACAGCAGGTGAATCATGCCCTTATACGAATTTGAGTGTAAGTCCTGTGACAGAATTGTCGAAGTACTTGTCCGATCAACATCGGAAGTCAGCACGTGTCCCGATTGTGGAAACGCAGACTTCAAGCGTCTCCTGAGCGTGCCTGCCAGTCCTTCCGTTGCCAAAAGATCAAGTTTGCCGATGGCTGGAGGTGATTCGTGTGGTGCGCCGCGATGTTGTGGTGGTGGTTGTCAAAATTAGGGATGATGGGTTCGCATTCAGAGGTGCGTTGCAAGCCACGCCCACTTGTCGCAGCAAGATAATCAAAAGGGCTCTGTTAAGCCTCAGTACGCGAGCTGTTCTGTTCGGGCACGAGCACATTTACGCAGACATGCCAGATCCCTCGTGCCGCTTTGTGAATATGAGTTTTCGAGCAATCAATGTTGTTTATTCTTGCGGTTCGGTGTGATCGTGAGCAGTCAAAAAGTGTCGCGTGGGTCTGCACGTGTCTTGTTGGGCCCGGGATGGTAACCTATCCGGCTGTTGGCCTGACGAAAGGTGTAACCGGTCTTGTCGCTCTGTGTGAGAGAAATCAATGTCTGATACCAGCGAATCTCCCGTAAGCCCTGCTGGCCCAACGGCAGTGGCTCCCCGGTTGCACCTGTCACAAAGAGGTTTGTGCATCTGCTTGTTTTTGATGGTAGCTGCAGGGTTGTCGGTCTACGCAATGTTCCCAGAGCGTGTTGGGGGGCCACCCCTGCCAGTTGCGGTGGAGCTAGGTGAGGGGGCGGTGCCAACGGCTGATGGTGCAGGGAATGTGCTGACGGAAGTGATTGTGTTGACCAATCTGACTGATCACCCAATTCCCAGATTTTCAATTGAGATCAACGACCAATATTTACTGATTCGTGACGCTCCCTTGGCAGCAGGAGAGCGTTTGGAGTTGCCTCAGCGTGTATTCACTGATAAGCGAAGTAATCACAGATTCAATCCGATCAAATATCCGGTAGAAGCGGTGACATTGACTGGCCAGTTACCAAGTGGTGCTCGAGGGGTTACTCGATTTCTATTCGAGGATGGTGTGATCACCCATTCGCATTAGACTGTAACCCGTTCGGCTTTCGTAGCACGGCAAACACTTTGCGGCTGAAAAGCTTGGTAGCTTGTAGAAGCCGGATGCTTTTGCCAATGCCGCATCGGACGGAGTGTCCTTGGCGCTCGCCGATTCGTAGTTCATTTGTTCTTAGGGGAGTTAGGTGCATGCTTGCGACCGCTTTGCGTGTGGGATCTGTTCGGCTTGGTAGCAATGTTGTACTGGCTGGGCTTGCTCTGCTGACCTTATGTCCGCCAGTTTCAGGCCAGGGACAGAAGGCTGATTATGAGCGGGCAAAAACCTATCCAACGCGGGTGCGAAATCTTGTCTTTCGTGATGCCGTAAAACCAAATTGGTTCGATTCAGGCCGCAAGTTCTGGTATCGAGTGCAGACCGCCAGGGATTCTTTTGAATATGTGTTGGTTGATCCCGAGGTTGGCAAACGAGTATTGGTTTTTGATCACGGGAAAGTAAGTGAGGTTCTTTCAAGTCAGTTGAAGCGTCAGGTTGACGTGACAAAGTCCCGACTCGCTGACTTCAACATTACACCAGATGCGGAAAACTGTTCATTTCGTTACGGCGGGCGAAGTTGGACTTTGAGTTTACCGGAGGGCACTCTGGTTTCAGGCTCGGATTCACCGGACACTGGTGCGATCGAGGGTTTGCCAGCCGAAAACCGTCTGGTGCGGAGCAACAGCCAAGGAGAGCGAACGCCCATTCGATTTGCAAACCGTTTGAAGAAAACTTTGCAGGTCTATTGGATCAGGTCCAATGGTGAGTTGAGGCGTTACGGTTCGATCGATCCAGGTGGTGAATATGAAATCTCGACCTTTGTCGGAGATTCATGGTTGCTGAGAGATTCTGATGGTCGTGATGTGGCTGTATTCGTCGCGGCTCATTATGAGGATTTGGCGATTGTTGATCAATCAACGAAGGCACCTCAGAGAAAGCAGAAAGCTTCGGCCAAACCCACGTTGAAAGTCCAAGACAAGCCTTCGGAATCAAGGCCACGTTACAGCGGTCCGAATCGCTCACCGGACCAAAAGTGGTCGGTGGCGTTTCGTGATGCAAATTTGTGGCTGCGTGATCTTGTAACTGGCAAAGACAAGAAACTGACCGATGACGGCGATGCAGAGAATGTGTATCAGGGGCAAGTTTGGTGGTCACCTGATTCCAGGCATTTTGTCGTGATGCGTTTATCACCGGGGCTGAAACGCACGATCAACCTTATCGAATCAGCACCGGGTGATTCAATCCATGCGAAACTGTTGACCATGCCTTATGCCAAGCCTGGTGACAAGATCGATCAAAAACGCCCCGTGTTGTTTTCGGCAGCGCAAAGTTGGAAACCACGGTTAGTCGACAACACTGATTTTTCCAATCCATACAGCACTCGCGACCTTGCGTGGAATCCTGATAGTCGTTCGTTTTCTTTTCTACATAACGAACGTGGGCACCAGCGTCTGTCTCTGGTTTCTGTCGATTCAGCGACAGCAAAGGCGACTCTGACCATCGATGAACGAAGTGATACGTTCATTTGCTACTCCGGTAAATCGTATCTGCGCCGCTTGTATGAAACGAATGAGTTGATTTGGATGAGTGAACGTAGTGGTTGGAATCATCTTTATCTGCTGGATGCTGCGACCGGAAACGTCAAGCGTCCGCTCACTC
>JAPOKD010000735.1 GCA_029977825.1 Planctomycetota bacterium
CGAAAGCCGATGAAGGCCAGCTTTCCGTTCCCGTACCTCGATGAGACCGAGGAGCTTGCTTTCATTCAGCGGTTTGAGGCACTTCGCGAAAAGAAAGCCGCAAAGTCACAGCGAAGCCAGGGCCCGTCGGTGGATGATCTGCTTGCCACAGCCGGAGCCAAGACCAAGAGCCGCCTCAAAGAAACCGGCCGCGATCTGTTGAAAGTATCAACTGAGGCAAAGAGTGACATTCGTAAGATCGACATTGACGCCGAGCTTTACAAACGTAGCCAACTGCGACGTCAACTGGCTGAAAAGATCACCAGTCCTCGCAACCGCTATTTTTCCCGATTGATTGTGAATCGACTTTGGAAAGATCTCGTCGGAGCAGGTTTTGTCGAACCGGTTGATGATTTCCGCGACAACAACCCAGCCAGCCATCCGGAAACAATGGACTACCTGGCAGAAGAATTCGTGGCCAACGGATTCAGTATTCGCTGGTTGGTAAAAGAAATCGTCAGCAGCCCTGCTTACCAGCGTGCCCACGCTGCTCGCGACACAGATGCTGCCACGCGAGAGAACCTCGAACAGGCATTTCTCGCTACCAAAATTCGCCGCATGAAAGCCGAAGCGATGTACGACAGCATCGTAACAGCCGGTCACCTGTTTGAAGTCAAACATCTGGCGGGCCAGAATCCCCGCGTGGTGCAGCAGCGGATTCGTGTCCCAGTGGAAATGTCTCAGGAAGAAGCCTCTGAAAATCCGACGGCCACAGAGTCGAAGCAGGCCTTGGCGGATAACGGGGAGGCGATGATGGCCGAGCAGAACATGGTCGCTTCCACTGCAGACTATGGTCTTGAGAAAGCCATCGAGATCGACTTCGATGCAGTACTTGCTGCCGATGATACCTCTCCCATGATCGACTCGATGCAAAAGATGTCGCGGGATGAGATCGAGGCAATGAGAATGGCTGCATCCCCGAGTCCGAAACCCGGCATGAAGTATGTCACCAAGCTCGTCGAACGCACCGTTGATGACAATCCAAAATTCAGCTCCGCCTACCGGATGGCAACTCCTGCTCCTGCAGGTCATTTTCTTCGACTTTTCGGCCAACCGGCACGCGTTGATCTTGGTGATGAACGAATCGAGAATGCATCCATGCGTCAGGCGTTGCTGATGCTCAATGGGCAGCTAACCCATCAAGCTGCCAGAGTTGGCCCTCTGGAGCCGGTCTATCCGATGTTGACTGGTTCCGGTCTGGACCTGAAAAAGGCTGTGCAATACACGTATGTTGAAATACTGACTCGCGAGCCAAGTGCTGATGAAGTAGCCGAGGCAATCGAAATCATCGAGTCAGGCGTTGACCACATGACCGGGTTCGCGGACTTCCGCTGGATCCTGTTGAATTCCAACGAGTTTCGTTTCCTTCCCTAACCCTGTTCCCCTACATTTGCCTCGTTGTCTCGAGGCCCACTATTTACGGAGCACACCGCGATGTCTGGATGCAATGACTACAAGATGACGCGCCGACAGTTAATGGCTAACTCAGCAGCAGGCGCAACCCTGCTGGGTATGCCGATCAACCAATTGATTGCTGGCTCGGGCAAGGACCATCAGGCGAAATGTGAAAACGTCATCCTGTTTTGGAACGGCGGTGGCATGTCGCACTTGGATACATGGGATCCAAAACCGGGGAGACCAACTCAGGGTGAGTTTGACCCGATTTCGACATCCGCGAATGGCGTTCAGATCTCAGAGATCTTTCCAACGGTTGCCAAGCAGATGCACAATGCGGCATTAGTGCGTTCAATCGCCGGTACTCAGGGGGCCCATGCTCGAGCTTCCTACAATATGCAAACGAGTTTTCTGCCGGGCCCTGTTCAACACCCCGGAATCGGCTCGGTCGTTGCCCATGAGAAAGAGAAAGTGGGTGACCTTCCTTCCTTCATCACCATCAACGGGCAAGCACGTACCGCGAGTTATCTGGGGCAGAGTTGTGAAGCGTACTTCATCGCCAACCCAGGTGAACCCGACCCCTACCTGAAGTTCCCTGCTGGCGTAACGATGGAGCAGGGCAACAAGCGTCTGGAAAGGCTCGAGAAGTTCAATAGCCGCTTCAACCGCGACACTACCGACCCTCGTTTGTCTTCAACAAGCACTTCGATCGACGATGCGGTCCGCCTGATGCGAAGCCCCGCCTTGAAGGCTTTTGAGCTGAACAAGATTCCAGCCAAAGAAATTGAACGTTATGGCGATACCGCGTTTGGTCGCGGCGCGTTGCTGAGCAAGCGGCTGGTCGAGCAGGGAGTGCGTTTCGTTCAGGTCAACCGAGGTGGGTTCGATACCCACGGTGATAACTTTACTCGAATGCGAGAACACGGCGAGGTCATGGATCCGGCCCTCGGCTCACTGTTGCAGGACCTGTCAGAGAGCGGGATGCTCGAAAAAACCATGGTCATCATGATGTCGGAATTTGGCCGCACGCCGCGGATTAATGATAACGCAGGCCGGGACCATTGGCCAAAGTGTTTCAGTTGCTTCATGGCTGGTGGTGGAATCAACGGCGGCACCGTCATCGGATCCAGTGATGAGGATGGTGGCATGCCTAAAGACAACCCCGTCAACGTACCGGACATCCACGCCACGATTTGCCACGCTCTTGGGATCGACCCCTACAAGGAAGTCTATACCCGTCAGGGTAGGCCCATGAAACTGGTTGACGACGGCAGCGTAATCGAAGGGCTGCTCGGGTAGAGCGGGCATGTCCTGCCACCGATGGAGCCCGCAAACTTCGAGCCCATAAACTGCCAGCCCGTAAACTGCCAGCCCGTAAACTGCCAGCCCGTAAACTTCGAGCTCGTAGACTGCCAGCCCGTAGACTGCGAGTCTCGCAACCTGCGAGCCTGAAACCACGCCGATCCAGCTTGCGACCACGCCACCACCACCGCGCGGCATTGGCGTACGTGTCGCGGGTCTTGCCTCGGCGTCACTCCCGTTATCCCCAGGACAATGACAGGCAGACCCTCCCGCGTGCATCCGCAATACCCCGCAGATCAGCCGCTAACGCCGGACGACTGCGGATAGAATACAGCTGGTGTGAGGCCACAGAATTGTAAAATCCCAAGACCCAACTCGCAGGTTTTCGCGAGTTCCACGCGTCTCTTCCCGCTCCCATAATTACAATGCACTTTGAAGACGTGCTGCCACTATCCACGCAAAATCTCCGCCTGCGACACTCCTACTGAACCACCTGACACAAGAGTTCCATGCACATCAACGCCACTGGCCGCAGGTCACCCGCCCTATCTGCCATTCTTTCCACTGCATGTCTGGTGTTGGTTTCCTGTTTGACAGGTTTACACACCACCAAAGCCAAAGCGCAGTCTGCAGCCCGCGGCTCTCTGGTCGAAGACCGCGCAGCAAAAAAGCTTGTTGCAGCCGGTGATGCGAGGTTTGAGGCTGAAGAACTGGCCAAGGCCGTGGAGATCTGGCAGTCAGTCATTGAGCGTTATCCCCGAAGCAAAGTGCGTTTTGATGCGCACATGCGACTGGGAGACTATTTC
>JAPOKD010000873.1 GCA_029977825.1 Planctomycetota bacterium
AAACGGATACGCACGGTGGATACCGTGCGTCGGCGACGTTCAGGGCTTACCAGTTTCCCTCGGCGGCCTCCTTCAAGATCGCCTTGCACAGTTCTGCTTCCGCGAGAATTCGTTTGAGTCGAGCGTTCTCCTTCTCAAGCTCTTTGAGCTGCCTGGCTGGATTTACTTTCCCTTTCGTACTGTCCAACACGTCAGAAACTAACTCCACACGTTGACTCGGATAAGGGGCAAGGTCACTGCACAGACGTAGTAGCGATACGGTCGGTTACCTTCCTGTGTGTAGGTGTGCGGCACGACGAGTCACAACATTGACGCTTCTGGGATTCCATTTTCGCGTCGCTGAAATGTGGACTCGAAGCGTGCTTTTGTGCGTTCTGGTTTGGCTTGGACCTGCTTTGACAGCCTTGTATAATCCATGGCTATCCGACATTATGCAGGCGCTTCGAATGCATGAGTGGCTCACTGCCAGTGTAGGTCTGGAAGCCAGGGCAGACCGGTTACATGGGATGTCGATCTTGTGGTCACCGGCACGGTGGGGCATTCGACTGGTCGGCGATCGCTTGAATTTCGCCTTGTGAGTCGTACCACAAGACTTCACTTGCCGGACCTTCAAAATTTGAAGAAGATACCCGATGCGAGTCCCACCAATTGTGGGGTGAAATCCAGCATGACCGAGATATCTGATTTACAACTCGACTAAACAGCCTCAACCAGAAACCATTGCAGTCTCGAAAACCTTACGGCGGCATGGCGGCACGGGATAATTACGATGAATCGAATCACTCAACTTGTCATAACATTCGTAACGATGGCCGTGGTGGCCGTGGTCATCTTCTTAGCCAGTCGGCCACAAACTCGGCCCACGCAGCGTTCGGCGGGCAATCAATCAGCGGTAGACGTTTCCAACAACGCCGTTTGGGCAAGGTTCAAGAAACCCGATGACGCTGAATTGCGGAAGCTTCTTACTCCCTTGCAGTACGCTGTAACCCAAGATGAGGGAACGGAACGAGCTTTCGACAATGAATTTTGGGACAACGAGCGGGAAGGTTTGTACGTCGATATCGTTTCGGGCGAGCCGTTATTCAGCTCAAAGGAAAAATACAAGTCGGGAACTGGTTGGCCGTCTTTCTTCCAGATCGTCGACGGCGGCAACATCGTTGAGAAGACTGATAACACGCTCTTCTCGACCCGAATCGAAGTGCGATCCAAGTTTGGCGACTCGCACCTGGGGCATGTTTTTAACGATGGGCCCCAGCCAACTGGTTTGCGGTACTGCATAAACTCAGCTTCGCTGCGATTCGTGCCAGCGGAAAAGCTAAAAGCGGAAGGCTATGGCGACTACGCAGCGGCATTCTTTCCAAACGAAACCAACCCGTCCCTAGAAGGCACAACGCAAGGAGATGAGAAAGTGAATGCAAATTCAGCAACAAGAGAGGTGGCAGTACTTGCCGGTGGGTGCTTCTGGGGCATGCAGGAGTTGATCAGGGATTTGCCGGGGGTCATCAACACACGTGTTGGTTACACTGGCGGTGACGTGCAAAATGCGACCTACCGAAACCACGGGACTCATGCCGAAGCAATCGAAATCGTCTTTGACCCCACAGAGACAAGCTTTCGGAACATGCTTGAAGTCTTTTTCCAGATTCATGACCCAACGACAATGAATCGTCAGGGAAACGATCAAGGCACGTCGTATCGGTCAGCAATTTACTACACCAGTGATGAGCAGAAGCGAGTTGCGTTGGATACAATCGCAGACGTCGAGGCGTCCGGGAAATGGCCCGGCAAGGTTGTGACGGAAGTCACCGCCGCAAGCGATTTCTGGGAAGCCGAACCAGAACACCAGGATTATCTACAACGCTATCCGGACGGCTATACCTGTCACTTCCCGCGACCTGACTGGGTGCTTCCCAAGGCAGGCGATTCTTCCAGTGCTGGCAAGTAACTGACCGGTACCGCCTCGCTCCATCGAGCCTACGTTTGAGGGCATTCTGAAAGTCCTTTCCGGGCGGCTAGCCCGAGCAAGATTCTCTCACTCACAATGGTGCAATTCTGTGGGGGGAGGGCAATTTGTTTGTTTTGCAATTCACTGGCGGGGTTTAATTGAAGACACAGCAGAAATTTAATAGAAAGATTGTGTAACAACCGGGCTACGCTGACGCTTCCGGGATAGACGCCACTATCACCTGTTGCGAGGAGCCCTAACATGAATATTAAAAATCTTATTGCAGTAGCCGTTTTCAGCGTTGCTTTGACCGGTTCTTGGGGACCGGGTTGGACAACGTGTAAAGCAGATTTCGAGCTACCGGCTGCACGGTACATAGTTGAGGTTGAATACTACCAGTGGCGAGATGACCTTTTTTTCTGGTCCCCGGTGCTGGAAACACACGACAGAGCATACGCGGAGTTGTACTACAAAACGCTGGTTTGGGCTAAGCACAATGGCCTGCTCCATGTTTTTGCTGGGTATGATTTTTTGGGGTACTTTCCTGTTGATGTCCGGATGCGGGGACACCATATCGATGATCTTTTTGTGCCCGAAGCACTGACTACCCCCCAGTCTTTGCACCATTGTGAGTGAGAGAATCTTGATCGGGCTAACCGCCCAGAAAGGACTTTCAGAATGCCCTCAAACGTAGGCTCGATGGAGCGAGGCGGAGCCGGTCAGTTACTTGCCAGCACTGGAAGAATCGCCTGCCTTGGGAAGCACCCAGTCAGGTCGCGGGAAGTGACAGGCATAGCCGTCCGGATAGCGTTGTGTCACTCCAACCGAGATCATCGGCAAGAATCAGGACGACGTTGGGTTTGCGAGCGGGTTCAGCCCCGGTCGCGATCCGCGGCGACAATGCGATAGCGATCAGGACGAGGAATAAGACTGTTGTCCGTCGTGTGTTCATATGACTTCTGTCACTTTGCTCAGCAGCTGAGATAGATTGCC
>JAPOKD010001025.1 GCA_029977825.1 Planctomycetota bacterium
CAATCCACACTCCGCTTTCTACTGCGAGGAAGGGCTTGCCGACATGCGTCGCAAAGGGGCTGAGGCATGTCGCCGTGCTCTGACGGGGCAGATGCTGCGGAATGTGATCAATGATTCGAACCGTTGAGATCTCAATTGCATTACCGGCAAAGGACCTCCGGAAAAGTGTCAGGGATCGCAGGTTGCTGGAATGAGTGATTGTTCGCTGTCTGCTGCCAGTTGATCGCGTTCTAACGCAAGGTGATTGTTTTGGCGGGGTTATCAACAACCGTCTTGCTATTGGGGGAATCTTCCGTGTTTTCCGTGTTTTCGCGGTATGGCCGACCGACGCGTTGTACAAAGAACCAGAGAGTCAGGGTGACAACCATCATTGAGATGATGGCGGCCACTCCTTCGCGGAGGAGTGCGGATTGCATTTCGAAGACAGGGGCGTTCACTTTTTTCAGGCGGTATTGCACCAGTACCAGTAAGTCTGTTGTCTGTTTGTCGGCCTCGCTGACGGATCCTTCGGGCAGTTCAGTGGGAGGTGATGGCGGATCTGGTTGGGGCCGCAGGGATGCCTGCCTGAATTCATTCTCATCTTCATCCTGCTCAAGCGGGAGTCGCACAGGGTGCACTGCTGCGATCCACGGTCCGTCGTAGTAGGAACCATCATCAGCCTTGGCCAGTGGATCGTTATAATCTACGTCACTACCGGTCAGTAGTCTCTGCATCAGCGTTGGCGGAATCTGGTACTTCTGGTCTCCGGACCTGACCCCGGCGTTGCGTCTGGCATCCATCAGCGGATGCTGCAGAATCGTGCCTTCTGCACGGTCGTCACGCGACTCCAACAACACTGCAATTTGATCAGACGCACCTTCGTTTTGCAGTAACTCAAAGTCTCCAAGATTGACCGTGGTCACGAAAATGGCATCAGGTTGAGATGACGCTTCAGAAAGATAGATCGGAGTGCTGATTGCAACTTTCCACAGTCCGGTGGCCGTGCTTTGAAACGCCGCAGACAGGTGGGTTGAAGTGATCGGCTTTGATTCCAGAATGCTTGTGTCCTGTTTGGACTTATCGACGCGTCCGCCATGAAAGTAGGAGCGGTAGCTGAAGTTTTTTCCAACGCTGTTTTCTTCCGGTTTTATCTTGTCAGTGTCCTGGTAAGCGATTCCGATGATTGTGCCACGGTTGTCGGTCACAAACATGCTTGCCAGTCTCGGCTGGCGTGAGTTGATATCAGGTTTGGTGTAACGTGTGAGTTGGTTTTGAAGGATAGCATTCAGTTTTTTCTGCTGTTCCAGTTCCAGTAATTCGGCGCGTGCCTCCGTTGATCCATGTGTTTTGACAGGGGTTTCCAAGTCGGCGATTTGCTTGAGGGCAATGATGGCCTTTTCTGTTTCCAGTGTCGTCTTCAATTGTTCAATGAATTCAGGACGGTACGCCTCGTTTTTTGTTACCTGAAAATATCGATCGATTTCATTTTCCAGTGTCTTGGCCGCGAATCTTGCGGCGAGCTCGTTGCTGCC
>JAPOKD010000272.1 GCA_029977825.1 Planctomycetota bacterium
AGGATCTATCAAAAACCTGTCAGTTCGATGGACATCTTTGCCACCGCGGCTGCCATCGCTTCGGCAGAGAAGCCAGAGCAAGTCGAGGGCGTCAACCTGATTCCCTACCTGACCGGGGAAGATGACAGTCGACCACACGAAACGCTGTTCTGGCGTCAGGGTGGCAAGACTGCGATACGCCACGGCAACTGGAAACTTTTGCGCATGGGCGGCAAAAAGAAGGCTGGAACAGCTGGCTGGGAACTCTATGACCTTTCCAAAGATGTGTCTGAAACAGACAACCTTGTGAAGGACCACCCTGATCTGCTGGAACAGCTGATCGAGCGCTGGCAGACCATGAACAATGAAATGAGTGACCCCTTGTTTTAGTCATAAGTCCGTGGCAGTTTTCATCCCGCCGCCTGACACCATCAGTGGCGAGACTGTTATCTTGAGGATTCTCAGTAAACAGCTTCCTCAGCACAAAGGTGACAACCATGGCGGGATTCCCGGCCAGACTGTTCACAACCATCCTGCTGGCTTTCACGCTGCCTGCCGTTTCAAGCAAAGCCACCTGGTATGGCGAAAATGTCGAACCGGGCGCCGACATAATGATGATGGATCTGCGTTGGCCTTGGTGGGCCGAATCGACCTACTCGGCCAACTGGAACATTGCCAGCCTGCCTGCCGGAATCACGGCTTACGGTGGCTTCGCAGGGTCTGTGGCAACGATTGGCACAGACCATCGCCCCAATCTGAATGACGAAATTCAGGATTCATTCCGACCGGGTTCCGTGTGGTCTTTCTGGGGTAGTAATGCCAACGGCGAACCTGTCCGAGTCGAAGCCGCTTCGCGACATACTTATGCGTATCAATACATCGGCGAGGGCGCAAGCGGCGCGTTGTTTGGAACGTGGCCAGTCATCAAACGCAATCGATGGTACACGATGATGATGCGGGTTTGGCGTCCCCTCGGCAATAACGAAAAGAACATTTCCTACATGGGCCGCTGGGTCAAGGATGTCGATGAGGGGCGTTGGTATCTGTACGGAATCATGCGACTTCCCGTCGCGGCAGAAGCTTTTACAGGAAACGCGGGATTCCTTGAAGATTTTGGAAACGAATGCCGCTCAGCACGATCCATCCACCGCAGGCTTGGCTACTACCGAAAAGACAACCAATGGCGTAAGTCAGACACGGTTACCATTGACGTTCAAAAAGGCCTGACACTCAAGAATCATTGGGTCGTCAACAAATTGGACCAGGGACAAACACTGGCGATGGAACTCAGCAGCAACCCTGCCATGGTGCCACAACTACTGCAGGGAGAGCCGCTTGCTGAGGGGCACAAGTACTCCTTTACCATTGAGCAACCGGACCGCCCTGCCCTTGACCAACCTGAGGTGACAGATCTTGACGTCCAGACCAATGGCAAGCAGGTGCTGGTTTCGTGGACCGTCCCTGATACAGCGGCCCCCCAATATGAATTCAAGATCGAGGTATTCGACAACGCGGAATGCAGAGGCGAGCCCCTTGCCGTGCGCCAGAAACGCATGCCAGTGACACGTCACGCGATCATCGATGCAAACGTCGAGAGCCCTACCATCCGATTTTCCATGACTGACATCTTTGATCAGACCATCGATCCGATCATCGTGAATGCCCAAACATCCGCTCCGCCTTCAGCAGCCGTCGATTCAGTGACAGCTCCTGGACTGACTTACGAACTGTGGCATAAAGAACATGACCGTCACGAAAACATCATCTATCCGGCCTGCGAGGCAGCTGAACACAGCCGAAATGAAAGGCACTATTGGCTATCGCTTGATGAACTTGAAAGCGGTCGTCTGGTTCAACAGGGTCTCTGCAATGGCTTTGACATTGAACTACGCGGTGAACGACGGGAAGGTTATGGATTTCGGTTTCGCGGATTATTGCGGATTCCAAAAACCGGTTTTTACCTTTTCTGCATGAAAGGAACCGATGGCTACCAAATCCGGATTGATGAGAAGAATGCAATCGTATGGGATGGTCTGCATGGCCCTGAGGACAAGGTAATAGGGTTGTATCTGGCACAAGGCGACCACCCTCTGGCGATTGATTACTTTGTTGATCGAAACAAACCGTTTTTTCAATTGGAATGGGAAGGTCCGGGACTGCCACGCCAGGAAATTCCTGCTTCCGCATTGCTACACAAAGCCGATGACCAGACTCCCAAGGTTAAGATCGCGGTTGACACGGACGCTCAAGGCGGCGTCAAGGCAGACGTGAACGTCAAGGCAAATGGTCACCAGATCGAGCGCATCCTATTCTACTTTGACAAGATGCAAATCAGTTCCAGCGATGGGTCACAGCTTTCCTATCAAGGTGTCTTACCAGGTGGAAAACACCGGGTGTGGGCCCGTATTTTTTTCGATGGAAACCACACGATTGACAGCGAGTCGGTTCCTATCTCAGTAGCCATGAAACCCCCGACTGGATGGGATCTCGGCAACGCCGGAGAATCCGATTCAACCTTCAATCTGCTACAGACATCCGCTGATGCGTTTTCTTTTGTCGGTGAAGGTGAGTATGTAATCAGTCGTACCATCACAGGCGACTTCACCTTAACTTGCAAGCTTGACCATGTGGCGGGACTGCAGGGCGAACCGGTCAACGGCAGTTCTTGGGTCGGCCTGACGGTACGTGAACATCCGGAAAAAAACAATTACGGCTGGGGACGCGAATTCGGTCTGATGCAGGTCGCCAGCAATGGGCTACGCACCACCCCCGAACATGGCGATGGCGCGGGAACGCGGCAAAGCTACCAACGCTTGCCTGATGGTCACCCCTGGTTGCGAATCACTCGAGAAGAGAATGTCTGGACCGCGTGGACTTCTCCTGACGGCCAAGACTGGACGTTTGGTGTCCGTCACTTCAAACAGTTACCATCGACGGTTGGTGCTGGGATTGTATTTCGCGCGTTACCCCAGGACGCGCAAATGTACTTTCGAGCCGCCGTCTCGAACCTGTCGCTGACGCAAGATGTTGATTTCAAGTTGGCCCCCGACATCGTTCCCGCAACAGGTACCGATCAAGTGCAATTGTGCGGCATCACTGTCGCCCCATCCAACCCGCGGGTTGTAGTTGTCCGAACAGTCAATCGGGGCCTACTGCGTTCACAGGACGGTGGCAGAAGCTGGCAACCCGCCAACGGAGGATTGCACGGGGCTGCAAACGCCGTGCGCAGCATCGCCATCCATCCAACAAATCCCGACATCATGCTCCGAGCGGCTGGCAAAGCTGACTCCAAGGGAATTTTCCAGGGAGGTTTGTTTCGCACATCTGACGGTGGAAAATCCTGGAGACGATTGTCGCTGGAATGTGATTTTGACGCAGTGGGGCCTTCGGCACTCTGCGGTTCAGTACTGGCTTTCCTGCCAATGAGTCCAAACACTCTTCTGGTGGGATGCGAAACTCGTGGACTTTTTCGTAGTGACGATGCCGGAGAGACCTGGGTTCACCTGGGCCTGAAAGGGCAAAGAATCACCGCTATTCATGCGAACCCCTACTTCCAGAACCAATTTGGACAAACGGTAATCGAAGCAGTGACATGCCCTGATCATTTCATGAACCTGCTGGGACGCGGTCACCCGGCCATGAGCACACCAGAACGAGCAGCAAACGTACATGTGTCGCACGACAACGGAAAAACGTTTCGGCAAGCATCCTCGCGTTCAGACCTCGGCTATTACAATGCGATGGCACTGCGTTGCAATCCGCATGTATGGCTTTACGGCACTTCCCACGGACTTCTCTATAGCTTGTCTCAGGGCACCGACAGCTTCCTTTACTCCACGTCACTTGAGGTCGACTCGCTCAGACCCTTCACCGCCTTGGGCGACAGTATCGCAGGCTCCCAGTTATGCTCACGGAAATTTGTTGCAGCACTGAATCCCAAACATGCTGGACACATCTCGCGGTGCGACCTTGGTGGCGATGTTTGGACGTGGGCCGTCAGTGAAGAGGAAGGCTTCGCTGGTGTGATCGCGATCAAATCAGCTGACCTGACTCCCTCGTCGCCTGGCAACTCATGGTGGATTGTCGCAACAGACGGGCTGTACCGATCCGACAACAACGGCCTAAGCAGCCAAAAAATCGGAGTGCCCTGAGTGAATTCAGGTCATGACGTTTCCCTCGCGATAACGTGCTTTGCCGGCAGACCAGCCAACTGCCCTCATGAACACTGCGAATGGCTGGAATTACAGCTCAAATCTCAAAAACCTGATGTCAACGCTCCTCACTGGAACATCCCCCAAGAGCTCGCTTGCGGGGTGAATCGGCAAATGCGTGAATCGGATGCTGTGTGAATAAAATGCAGTGCAGGCTGGCAGTGCGGTTTATGATCCAGCCACTTTCTTCATCGCTGCGTCGGCAATCACAAAGCACTGTCGAATATCCTCAATCGGGTCTTTGGGGTTTTCTTCGTACTCAAGCGAAATGGCACCATTTTCGGGAAATCCCGTTGCTTTGAGGGCACGGAAGACACCCTCAACATCCAGGTGCCCCTTGCCGAGAATGACCCCCTTGGTCTTCTGTTTCATCTCGGCAAAATCTTTCAGGTGAATCCCATACAAACGTCCTTGAAGCAAACGGATCACTTCCGTTGCTCGCTGGCCGGATCGAATGTAGTGACCAAGATCAGCACACGCACCAATCCTCTCATCGTGGCCTTCGATTGCATTGAGAACATCAACCGCCTTGTTATAGCGATGCCCTGGTCCATGGTTGTGAATTGCCACACGAATATCAAATTCCTTGACGAGTTCATCAAGGTTGTCGAAGGAATCGGGATCCGGGTCAGCGGTGATGGTTGGAATTCCGAGCGTCTTGGCAAACTCGAACAGCTTCCGATTTGCCGCACCATCTTTGGTAAGCCGATTTACACCATGGGCTGAGATCGACATACCAAGATCAGCGACCTTTTTGCGGGTTTCCTTGATTTGCTCCATGGAAGCATTTGTCGGCAACATACCCCCATAGAATTCGACCTGCTGGAACCCGAGATCGCCCGCGTGCTTGAGCGCCTGATCGACGTCAAACCCTCGCAAGGAATAAAGCTGGATTCCAAGTTTGTAGTCGTGTGCATCTGCTGCGCGTGCCACTCGCGGCATCGAGACTGCAGCCACGGCAGCGGAGGAAGCGAGCAGGAATTGACGGCGGGAGGTTGCACTGATTTGCATGGGTCTGATCTTGAACTTGTAGGATGACGGATTCTAAAAATTGAAGTTCGGCAAGGTTGACTATTGTAACCGCGGTCAGCCTCCCGAGGAGAACCAAAAGTCCGAACAATTGCCCCCCACCAAAGCGGGATAATTTCACTCCAGCTTCCGCTCACCAACCAGTAGTTCTGGCAGGCAAAAATCCTGGCAGGCAAGACGCGGTCACCGCTGGGTCAGCTGATCAACTCGCCCAGCGGTCCGCGGTAAGAACTTCCGTTCTGCTTGAGCACCAGATCTTCATTTCCGTAGTGGTCGATGGGATTTCCAAAAGCATTCAACAATGTTGTCCACCAGTTGCCGATCGTTCGGCAGTCTTTTTCACCATACTTTGGGTAGCGTATGTAGCGTCCTGGTATTTTCAATTTGCCGGAGCATCCGCCAATCACCACGTAGGGCCATTCAAAGCAGTCGCCGTGATGTTTATTGGCAGAATCACTGAAATAGACAATCATGGTATTGTCGAGCATGTTCCCATTGCCTTCCGGAACAGCCCTAAGCTTTTCTGCCATCCCTGCCAACAGGTTCGAGTGGTGTGTCCGGATAATGTCACGGCACTCCTTCTGCGTGCGACTACTCTCGTCATGCCCAATGCCATGATTGGGTTTCACCAAGCCGAGCTGTTTGTATACCGTTGACAGGTTATCCAGGCGGATGGTGACACAGTTGGTCAAACCTGCAATGAGTGCCGCAGACGCCAAGTCAAAATGAGCTTCTTGACGCACTTCCTCAACCGATGAAGTGAATTTGTCACCGAACTCTGGCGCGTTGTCTTTTATATTTCCTTTCATCCCAGACAAACGACTGTGCCGCACCTGCAACTCCTCGAAGGCGTTGAGATAGGCATCCAATTTATTTTTCTCTGCTGCTGGTACCTCACGGTTTACCTGCTTGATATCGTCGACCATGAAATCCAGCAGATTCTTCTGAACCCTGAACCGCGTTTCACCTTTTCCGCTTGCCGATGCAGCGGATCCGAACAGTTCTTCAAAAGCGAGATCAGGGCTGCCCTGAAACGGCAATTCCTTGTTTGCACCCACAGCAGTGATTCCCGGATACAGGACGCCGCCGTAGGAGTTGGACAACGCACTGCCACGCACGGCCAGCCCGACATGATTGAACGGTGCCGGGCTCAGTGCCGCCAACTCGGCATCAGCGGTTGCCCTCAGGATTGCCCCCCGTTCGGTTTCGCCACCGGTCATGTAAACCCCCATTGCCCCAAACCAGCTGCTATGCCCACCACGACACATTTTCCCTGACAACCCTTGGACAATCGACAACTGGTTTTTGAACGGTTCCAAAGCTTTCATCGAGGGCTGCAGTGGTACATCTTTCAAGGATACATTTTTTGCATCCTCACCCTGCAATGACTCAGGAGTGATACCTGCGGGTGAAACCCCGCTTGACTTGACAACAAACACAAATCGTTTTGGTGCGTTGGAATCATTACCTTCCGCCTGCGCCCTGACTTGATGCAAAAACGGTGTCAATAGAGCCCCGCCCGCACCAAAAGACAGGCCTTTGAGAATATCTCGTCTTGATCTGATCATCATCTGTGACTTGTCCCTGCAATCATCTGCGGTAAAGAAAGGAGTCTGAAGTCAAAAGCGAAATCAGCAGCGAGCGAAAGCTACCCCCGCTTTCCAGGTAGGCTTTGTCTGCTGCTATCAGTGTTTGCGAATCACTCAACATTTCATTCCGGCCCATGAAATATCGAAACACATGCCGAATGATACTTTGTCTAACACGGTCCGAATCCGCGAGCTTGTCGATCAACTCAAGTGCATTCTCGTACTCTGCATCCAGAACTTCATCTCCTGTACTCGTGAGCCTCGCCCTTGCTTGAATGTCCCTGCTTGGGAAGTGCCCGTTGACCTTGGGCAGCTTGTCGAGGCTTTCCTGCGTACGGAAACGTCCAAAATCATCGTAGATTTCGAACATGTACCCGAGTGGATTCATTTTTTTGTGACATCGCCAGCACTCATCCTGCTCTGTCACAGCGAGCCGCTCACGCAGAGTTTTATTGTGATCCTCC
>JAPOKD010000369.1 GCA_029977825.1 Planctomycetota bacterium
GCGATCAACGTCCCGGAACGGCTCGCCAGCAATTTGGTCGAGGTAGTGATTCTTTCGCTGTGTGTTGCGGAAAATCGAGACCAGCGAATAGTACTCGTCTATGGCGATGTCGTCGTAAGGATGGTCGTGACAACGGGCGCATCCGATACTGACTCCGATCATTGCGCTGCCAACGGTTGACACGATGTCATCCAGTTCATCGAATCGTTCCGATTCCTGTGGCATGAACGTGTTGTACGGGGCGGCCGTCAGAAACCCGGTTGCTGCAATCGCCATCGGGTTCTCGTATTCCAGTTCATCACCAGCAATTTGCCAACGCACAAATTCGTCCCACGGCAAGTTGTGGTTCAGAGCCCAGATCACGAAGTCTCGATAGACATAGGCTTGTGGCCGTATCTCGTCTTCTTCGTATCCATTGCTGTCAGCATATCTGGCCAGATCCAGCCAGTATTGTGCCCAATGTTCACCGAATCGCTTGCTCGCCAGCAGGTGATCAACCACTTCATCAGCCTCATCAGCAGTCATCGCCCGGTGATTGCTCAGATCTGATTCTTCCGGCAACATGCCTGTGGTCGATAGGTAAAGACGCCGGGTTAGCTGCGGGCTTCCAGCAATTGGACCAAGCGACTTGTTCGCTGTCTGCAACTTCGCTTCGATGAAGTGATCGATTGGATTACGTGCGTGTGGATTGTCACAAGCTGGCACATCCATCCGCTGAAGAGACTGGTAAGCCCAGTGGCCATCTAAACGCTCGGGAATGTCCGTATGAAATGACGGTCGCGAAGCAGGTAGAGTGTCCCGTTCCAGCATCTTTTTTGTCGTTCTATCGATTAGGCTGGACCAGCGTTCCGTCTCAGACAGAACCTCACGATCACGCTCTGCAATCTCCTCAAGACGCTCCAAGTAAGGGCGTTGAGCTACGGCTTCACGCTTTGATTCCACCACCGCTTCCAAGCTGGACTGGAACCCGTTACCCCGTAGGCTCAGGATGACGTGACCTACGACGAGCCCAGTCGAGATTACTCCGGCAACAATGATCGAACGTCGAATCGTTTTGTATGAAGGGAGGGTCATCGCCGAGAAAATCGTGATGGGAACGGAAAGAGGCTACCTTGCCCAAGGTTCCTTAGCTCACGGTCATCCAAAGTCAAAGTTTAACTGGTGAGTAAAAGTGAATTGTTGTGGGAATCGAAACAACAAAAGAGCTTTTGTCAGTTGGGACGATCGGTACACCCCGACTGGGCGGGCTGATCGCTTGGACAGCAAGCAGTTTCAATCGCAATCAGTGAGTTGAAAAAAATGGGCAGTTTTAAAGCATCTTGTTGAGATTTCATGCTGTTTTGAAGTCAGAGTTCCTGCCCCCGTGAGCTTGTTTTTCGCACTAGCGAGACTATCCATGGAACCCATTCCGCAGTACTTCAACGCTTGCTCGACTGATATATGCGTGAATGCCCGTTACAATCCTCACATGCCTCACAACCGGTGTGATGAACATTAGCTTCTGGTCCCAACTGCTGGCTTGTTCTTTAGCGGTGAGCGGGCACGGACGGATGCGATTTGTGCTGATCGTACGGATCCGCTGGGCTGAATGGACACACTCCGGATCATCAAGTGTGATGATGCGGAGAGTGGCAGTGATCGGGCCTCACCGCGGCAATAACCCGCGTATCGCGATCTCCTGCCGGACTATAGGAAAGTGCACGCCGATGCTTCCCTTCTCTCATTTTTTACTGCTTTACGCGTTGTTCTAATGCCACTTATTTACCTCGTTGTTTTTCTGGGTTTCTTTGCCAGCGCTCTGGTATCTCCTGTGCTGTCGCCGATGTTTTTGCATCCCCAGGAACATGGTGTTCTGGCTTCAGGAACAAGTGCCGCAACCCGCGCATTCCTGCTCGGTGTCGCCATGTCCATGATGCGATTTGGTGAGTTCATCGGTTCGCCTATCCTGGGGCAAGTGTCTGATCGCGTTGGACGAAAACAGGTTCTCGCGGCGGCCATGATCGTGACCGCTTTGGGAAACGGAGCGATTGCTTGGTCAATTCAGGCGGACACCGTCTGGCTCATCATTGCAGGGCAATTCTTTATCGGTTTTGCAGGAGTCCTACTCGTCCTTGCGCAAGCTGAGGTCGCTCATTGGTCCATTGGATCAGAGAAGACGCAGCGTTTCGGAATGATCTACATGGCAAGCAGTCTGGCGTATGTTTTTGCACCAGTTCTTGGTGGGCATCTTGCCGATAAAAAGTATCTCAGTTTCGCTTCCTACTCTTTGCCATTTTATGTGGCGGCCGGGATTTGCGTTACATGCGTCTTGTTGATTCTCTGGCGTTTTCCCAACTCAGGTCCGCCGCCCAATGCCGGTCAACGTTTCGAATTGGGAAAGGGCGTACGCGAAATGGCGGATGCGTTTCGCCTCGTTTCATTTCGTTCATTGCTATTTGTCAACTTTTTTCTTTATCTCGGAATCGACTTTGTATTTCAGTTCAACCCTGTGTACTTCGTTCAGAAGTGGGAATTCACTTCGTCGCAGGTGGGCTGGCTTATGTCCTACACAAGTGTTTCCATGGTCTGCGCGCAGTGGTTACTGATCAAGCCCATTGGTAAACGATGGACGCCACGGATCATCACCAGTGTCAGTGCGATTTCCTTATCGCTGCTTCTGGTGTTGATGATCACTCCATCCCAGTGGCGGTGGCTGTGTTTGCTACTGCCGTTGATAGGGGCCTGTATGGCGGTTGGGACTACCAACATGTCAACGTTGCTGTCAGATACAGCCCCAGTCCAGTCGCAGGGAAGAATGCTGGGTGTAGCTCACTCTGTGCGTGTATTCGGGTCTGCGCTGCTGTGCTTTTGTGGTGGGATTCTGGCAGGGCTCGCACCGCAGTATCCCATCCTCGTTGGTGCAGTTGCTTCCAGTGTTGCAGGTATCATCCTGGTGACCGGTGGAGAACGCCAGCGAACTGCTGCAGACGGCTGAGCCTGGTGCTGGGAATGAATTCACACGCATGCTCTCATGTGAATCCGCTACCGTTTTATCTAACGCTGGGGGGCCAGCATTGAGTGCTTCATGGAAACTACATCGCATGAAAAAACCTCGCCCGCTTAGCGGACGAGGTTTTGTGAAGTCTGCGATCCATTTGAACCTACTGGTTCAGTTGCTCTTCGATCTTCTCTTTACCACCACGAGACCCAAGAGCTCCCCACAGTCCATACGGGCTGGGCTTGCCAGGCTTGTTGTAGTAACTGATCACGGGTGCATTCTGATCACCTGCCTCAATCGAATCGGTGATGAAAATCACTGCTCCATCACCCATCAGCACGTGTGCACCACCCTGGTGCCGGCTACTGGCTGGAAGTGAACCAACGTTGTCATACCAACCTGCCATGCAAGTCTCTGAGTTGGGAGGTCGCATGGTCCAGACTTGCGAGTTCGGAGCCATGGCGTTCGCCCAGTTCATACCACGTGCGCTGGTGCCATTTCGGACAAGTGCTGGTGGGTTGTTACAGTTGGGGTCATTATCACAGAAGAAGTTCGGTGACTCTGGATTGATTTGACCTTGGTCAACACACCACTTTGGACCTGACTGAGGACCGTTTGCAATTCCCCCGGCATCGCCACCATTGAGAACCGAGATAGCACTACGCTTATCCAGGTCACCCAAGTCGGTGATGATCTCGGCCATGGCAATGGTGTTGGACAATCCGTCCAACACATCGCGGAACTTGGATTCCTTCTTGATTTGGAAGAAACCACGATCACAGGCAGGGTAACGCTCTGCACGCCATTGGCTCATTGGCTGCAAGCTGCCTTCTTTGGCACCCATGTCCTGAATGCGATGGCAGGAGTCACCAACGCTGGCAGCGTAGTTCGTACGCCCAAGAGCGGGGGCTCCGGTGCCTGGATCGCTGGGGCAGCGAAGGGTTGGGATCTCAGTTGCCCAAGGCACGTACTCCTGCGATGGGAATCCACCTCGGTCAGTACGAGGATTGGTGCCCATCGGTGACCACATTCCCGAAGGGGTTGGGATCGTGAATCCCGGAGTCACAGTGTCGATGCTGGGGTTGCTGATTTTTTCCCACAGCGCCTGCTGTTCCATGAACGGCGTCAAACCCACAAAAGCACTTAGTTCTTCATGGTTAGTGGTCGCCGAACCTTCCCACCAGCTGCCGGCTCCAACCCGAAGGCCGGTACCACCATGCTGAGTAGGAATCTGTTTGTAAGCTGAATGATAATTGTGGATCGCCAGGCCGATTTGCTTGAAGTTGTTGCTGCAACTCATGCGGCGAGCAGCCTCACGCGCCGCTTGCACAGCCGGCAGCAACAAACCAACAAGCACGCCGATAATGGCGATGACGACTAGCAGCTCGACGAGCGTGAAGCCGTGCCTCGAATATCTCGATCGCGACATGTCAAAAGTCCTCTTTATTCTCTCAAGAAAGAACGGAAATGAAAATAGTTCTGAGCCCGGCCGATTGTGATTTTCATTCCGGGTCAGCCTGTTTAGGACGCAATTGCGTCAATTGTGTCCTACCGCAACCTTGCCACTGACTCCCTGATTTGGAGTTCAACCGGTGAGCAAGCAAGTTCGTATTGTTCGTTGTGTATCAATTTCACCATCGCTTGAGCGGCCGCTTCACCCATTTCGACTGCTGGTTGCTTCATGGTGGTAAGCGGTGGAGTTGCGAAGGCAGCCTCAGCCTGATCATCAAATCCAACCAATGAAATGTCCTCTGGCACACGAAGCCCATGGCGACTCAGTGCGAGTCGCGCTCCGAATGCGACCATGTCGTTGGCAGCAAAGATTGCTGTGAAGTGAACGCCCCTCGAAATCAGTGAGTTCACTGCCATCACACCCGACTGACCGCTGAAGTCACCTTGGTAGATCAAGTCCGAATCAAAATCGATCCCAGCCTCTTTCAATGCTTTGACGTAACCTTCGAATCGCTGTGTAGCATCGGGATGCTCTTTGATCCCCCGTAGCAAAGCAATCCTTTCGTGCCCGTGGCTGATCAGGTGTTTTGTGGCGACGTAGCCGGCCTGTACGTTGTCCACATGAATGCAATGGTTTTCCCAACCGACCAACTCTCTTGCCACAACGATGGTCGGTAGTCGTTCCCGAAGTTTGTTGAGTTGGTCTACGGGAACATCCCCTCCGATCAGAAGTAACCCATCAACTCGTCGGCCTATCAACGTGCGAATCGACTCTGTCTCAGTACTCTGCTGCCACTGACCATCCACAAACAAAGGGGAGTAGCCGGTGCCAGCCAAACCTCGAATCACACCCTGGGCCAGTGCGTCATAAAATGGGCTTCCGATGTTCTGCGTCAGCACCCCAAGAGTCATGGAACGCCCGCCCGCCAGACTTCTGGCAGCCAGATTCGGCTCGAAACCCAGCGTCTGCATCGCTTTCAGAACTGCTGTTCGCTTGTCTTCGTTGACGGATGAACTTTTGTTCAGTACCCGAGACACGGTGCTCTTTGAAACCCGAGCGTGATCCGCGATATCCTGAATCGTCGTGTCACCCCGTTGTTGCATTGTCTGACCCTACAGGTTGCGCAAAACAGTCCTGTTGCTTGAGCATTGTCCCACCGTAGGACCGCCACTGTGCCGCCATCACAACCATTAAAAATTGAGACTAACCTGAAACCGGTTTCATTGCAAGTGTTGACATCTCTATTTTTTCTCGAAAAGATGGGGGTTAGGACTGAAACCGGTTTCTCGCGTTGCCTCGATTTTCTTGCACCCTGATTTGCCCACGGATGCCACGTTATGGCTTCACAGGACTACCCAATTGCCGCAGAGCAACGCCTGTCATGGCGAGAAAAGGTCGGTTACGGGCTCGGAGATACCGCCTCGAATCTTTATTGGAAGACCTTTGAGTTCTTCCTCATGTATTTCTACACCGATGTATTTGGGATCAAAGCAGGTGCCGC
>JAPOKD010000473.1 GCA_029977825.1 Planctomycetota bacterium
GATGCTCTATCCAGTTGAGCTACGGATGCGCGTTGCTGAGGACCAGATTCTACTTAATTTGACGCGTGCGACTAGACCGCCAAATCTGGACGTTCCTGATCTTAATCTTCCCACCCGAAAAACGAGCTGAAACGGCCGCTGTCGGTGGAAAATGATCATAATCAGCCAGATGGTGTATTACGCGCTTCGTATTTCATGGCGCGGCGGGCCCGCCAACGCAACCATAATCCATGTCTGGATCCCAACAGGATGCTGAAGATCAAGACAAGAGCTGCTGCTACCACGATGATTGCACCCGTGCTGAGCTTCGGTACTAGCGCACTTGCAATCCCACCAGCAGTCGCAGAGACCGCGCCAAAGATCGCGGAGATCGCAATATTGGGGCCAATCGAGTCACTCCAGAAACGCGCCGATGTGGGCGGGATAATCAACAGTGCCACAATCAACAACAGTCCGACTGCCTGCATGCCGGCGACGCACACGGCGACTACCAACGTCATCAGCAGAAAGTCCAGGGTGCGTACCGGATAACCCAGAACTCCAGCAAGACCTTCGTCGAAACACATCAAAGCCCATTCTTTCACCAATAAATTGCTGACCAGGATAGTGCCAATGGTGATGGTCGCCAGCAGCGTTACGTCGCTGATTCGGATGGCTGCTGCCTGTCCGAAGATAAAGTCCCGTAAGCCCGCCTGAGCGCCCGTGGGCGATGCCTGTACCACCGATAGCAGTACTACGCCCAAGCCAAAAAATGTGCTGAGTACGATCGCCATCACCGCATCTTCAGGTAAACGGCCGACGTTGCGCAACCAAAGTGCCGCAAGCATTCCACACGCGCTCGCGATGCTACCACCAAGTAGCATTACTGGCAGACTCTTGCCTGCGTCGGGCGCGATGACAGAATAAATCAGAAACGCAATCGCAACGCCCGGTAATGCAGCGTGACCGATCACATCTCCTGCCAACGAACGTCGCCGTAGCATCAGAAAGGTGCCAGTTATTCCCGCTGCAATCCCCAGCAGCATCGTTCCAGCCAGAACGACGAGTGTGTTGTACGCGAAGATGGCTTCAAAATAATTCAAGGCATTGTGACGGGAAAAAGAGCTAGGTCAGGATCAGTAACTTGCCACCGTAGGCCTGTTTCAGATGTTCAGCAGTCATCACTTCATCCGATGAGCCCTCTGCAATGACCCGCTTATTGAGTAACAGAACCCGATCAAAATAATCGCTGACAGTATCAAGGTCATGGTGGACCACCATGGCGGTCCGCCCCTGATCTCGCAAGCGATGGAGTGTATTGATGATCGTTTTTTCCGTTGCTACATCGACTCCAGCGAGTGGTTCGTCCATGAGAAACAGTTCGGCGTCCTGAACCAGAGCCCGGGCAAGAAACACACGCTGTTGCTGGCCCCCTGAAAGCTGGCTGATTTGACGTTTGGCATAGTCCTGCATTCCAACTTCGGTCAACGCTTCCATGGCTCGCTTGCGATGGCGTGACCGGACGGGCCGGAACCAACCGATCTTTCGGTAAAGGCCCATGCAGACCACATCCAAAGCGGTGACCGGAAAATCCCAATCGACGCTTGTCCGTTGTGGGACGTAGCTGATCCGTCCATCAACTTCGCGGAATGATTTTCCAAAAAATTCAAAATGACCCGTCAGAGGTTGGAGCAGCCCCAAGGCTGTTTTGATCAGGGTGCTCTTGCCAGCCCCGTTGGGACCCACAATCGCAGTCAACGTACCCGCTGGGACTCGGAAACTCAGATCAGTCAGCACGGGCGTATTGCGATAGGCAACGGTTACCCCAAAGGCTGCCAGGGGAGATTCTCCAGCTGATCCTTTTGAGTTCAAGTGTCGTCTCCGTCGGTAGCTTCACCGGAAGATCCTGGGTTGGTTGCAGCTGCCTCTGCTGTCGCAGGGACATCATCGATCTTCTTTTCCTCGCGATCCACGACAGCCTTGCCAACCGTGGTGCCAGGCTCCACCACTCGACCATCCAAAGCCGTTGCGATGGTTGCAAAATTGTGCCTCATCATGCCAATGTAAGTGCCTTCGGGAGTTCCATCGGCGCCCATACTATCGCTGAGCAGTGTTGAGTCACTTGAGACATCAAGACCACGTTGTTGAGCGCCTTCCACAATCGCCTTGACCTGCCGTGGCGAAACACTCGACTCGAAAAAAACCGCGGGAACCTGACGTTCGACAATCAAATCCACCAGCCGATTCACGTCGCTGATCGCTGCATCGCTGATCGTGGAAACACCTTGCACGCCATGAACCTCGACACCATATCTTTGACCAAAATATTGAAAAGCATCATGTGCGGTTACCAGTACCCGCTGTGATTCCGGGATGGATGCAATTGTTGCCTCGCCCCACTTATCAAGTTGGGCCAATTCCCGTTCAAGATTTTCAGCTCTCTCGAAAATCGCATCGGCGTGTTCCGGCATGCGGTCCGCCAATGCACTGGCAACGTTGGCTGCTGCATCTTTCCAAAGTGCTACGTTCATCCATATGTGTGGATCGTGAAGGCCTGCATCGGCATCAAGAAGTTCACTTTCATCCAACGTCTCTGCAACAGCGATGGTGGCATTATTCGACTCAGCGCGTGCCTCGAGCACCTCACCCAGACGCCCCTCAAGATGAAGCCCATTGTAGATCACGATGTCTGCTTCCAAGAGCTTGATCGAGTCGCCTCGCGATGGTTGATAAAGGTGGGGGTCGACGCCTGGACCCATGATCGCAGTCACTTCAGCGTCAGTGCCAACCAGCGTTTGCACCATGTCCCGAACCATTCCTGTGGTGGTGACGATCTGTGGTTTCGCGCCACCGGCGGACACTGAGTCGTTCGGACTGTCAGAGGAACTGCTGCAACCCGAGCTCACCGCGAGCCAAAGTAGCAACATGATCGGGGTAATGAGTGCCATCAGCTGATGACTGGGTTTGGCTTGCTCGTTGGTTGATTTCAAAACAGGGGATCCGTTGATGGCTTGTTTCTCGGTCTGAAATGCACACTTTAAGGATTACCAAATATAATTGTTTGGATACCCAAAAAAAGCCCGTTTCAGCTGTTTTAACCAGTAATTTGACCAATCTCTGAGCATCCCGCCGGTTCAATCCGTTGTGCTCGTGTTTGCGTTGCGTCGGTAAAAGAGCTGTGGGGGCTGATTTCCGGTCTAGGCAAGTTATGACCATTGTCTGCCCGTTTTGAGCCACGCCGGGTGTGCTTGGGGGGTGGGCTTGGGGCAGATCGAGGTTTGATGTGGAGCCATTGTCGACGCAAAAGCAAGTAAATCGAGGAGAATTCAAGGCGTGTGCTAAACTAGAGAAACACAAAGACTCTCAGGTGAGATGGCATGGGACTTACTTATTTCAAACGTTTTCGAATGGAGTACGACTTGAGGCATGGCGTGCCTGAGTCCGTTCCTGTGCCAGCTGGTTATGATCTGGTGCCGTATTCAGTCGATTTGATCCGGGATCACGCAACTGCCAAATTTCACAGTTTTCGTTGCGAACTGGATGCCAACGTCTTTCCTTGTCTGGGTCGCCGCGATGGATGCCTGAGATTGATGCGTGAAATTACTTCTCGCGCCAGCTTTGTTCCTCAAGCGACTTGGTTGTGTCGCTATCGCGATTCCGATTCGGGGACGACACAACCGATCGGGACGATTCAGGGTCTTCAATTCGAGGGTTGGGGGGCTGTTCAGAACCTTGGGATTGATCCTGATCACCGGAGTCTGGGTTTGGGCTCCGTTCTTTTAGGACGTGCAGCCAGCGGTTTTCGAGCAGCTGGTTTGCAACGCATGCACCTGGAGGTAACGACTGACAATACGGCTGCGATCCGTCTTTATGAGCGGCTCGGTTTCAAACGTGCCAAGGTGGTGTTCAAGGCGGCGGAGGTCGCGGGTGTCTGAGCCGCAGTCGTTTCAGTCGTTGGTTCGGGTCACCGAGTAGCTCTTACCGGCAAGGCAGGACTTTTGTGCGGTACAGAAAGGCAGATCACCATGGATGAAAACAATCCCATGTCTGGCCCCGATCAGTGGGAAGCTGATCTTGAAAGACGGTATCCGCTGGCGGGACAGGATGAGCAATCAGCTTCGGAGTTCAGGAACTATCAAGCAGAAACAAGACCTACCGTCAAAGCCTTTTATCGTTTGAATCATCAGTATCAGACCTTTGAGTTTGTACAGAAGAAACGCAAGCAGTTTCTGTCTCTGGAACGGCAAAGCATGGGCATTTGGGAAGCGATGGAGTTTCTTGACACCCTGATTGATGACAGTGATCCCGATACCGAATTATCGCAGATCGAGCATTTGCTGCAGGCAGCGGAAGCGATTCGCGCCGATGGTCATCCGCGATGGTTCATTCTGACCGGTCTGATTCACGATCTGGGAAAGATCCTATGCTTGTTTGGCGAGCCCCAATGGGCAGTTGTGGGTGACACTTTTCCGGTAGGTTGTGCTTTTTCAGGCAGCATTGTCTACCACGAGTTTTTCCGGATGAATCCTGATTGGGGACATCCTGTTTATTCAACTGAGTGTGGGATTTATCAACGTCATGAGGGCTTGGAAAATGTCATGATGTCATGGGGGCACGATGAGTATCTGTATCATGTGACAAAACCCTCCCTGCCGGTCGAAGCCCAGTACATGATTCGTTACCACTCGTTCTATCCAGCGCATCGAGAAAACGCCTACCAGCATCTGTTCAGCGAACGGGATCAGCAAATGTTTGAATGGGTCCGTAAGTTCAACCCTTACGACCTGTATTCCAAGAGTGACGAACGGCCAGACATTGAGCGTTTGAAACCATTTTATCTGGATCTGATTGCAGAATTTTTTCCTTCACGGATCGCCTGGTAATTGCTCTCGGGGCCAGTTGTTTGAGGAAATCTCTCCTGCATTTCTCGCCCGTTCATTTTTTCTTTTGTCGATACTCACGTCGGTTCGTCGCGTAGGTATCGGGGTCGGGCAGTTGTGTGGCATCCGTGTCTGGTTGCTCCAACAGGGGTTTTAAAAACGGCCTGCACCATCCACAGCCAGTAACTGCACCGTAGCAATCGGATAGTTGGCTTGGCACAGTTGGTTGGTGGACACGGATAAACTGCATTACTTTCCGCTTCGTAACATGAAAGCAGAGGCAAA
>JAPOKD010000849.1 GCA_029977825.1 Planctomycetota bacterium
ATCGTCTACGTACCAGCGCAAGTTCTGGCAGCCAGTACTCTGTACGGCGATGCCTCTGAATACTCCGGCACTGTTGGGCGTTTCTTCTTTGTCACAGCGCACGTGTGGGTCATTTTGTTGGTGATCCGGATGTTCAAGTCATCCCAAGGCCTGTTGGCTGCATCCGTTGAAAAAGGCGGCAATGCAGCGCGGCTCAAACTCCAATATTTTCTGTTTGCCTTGACCTTGGCCGTTCCAACGGCACTCGTTGTTTTGGCGTGGCGCGGGTATCTGATTACCGCGATTGAACTGAGCCTGAATTTTGTTGCCACATTGACGGTCATGAGTCTGGGTGAATTGGCCTACTGGATGACTCTGCGATGGTTCGCCCTTAAAAAACGTCAGTTGGCTTTGGCCGAGAGATTGGAAAACTGGCGTAACCGCAAGGCTGCCGACGAGACACCCGAATCCGAGGGTGACTTGTTGGTACAGGAAGCTGAACTTGATCAGGAACTTGATTTGGAGGTGATCGGAGAGCAGACGCGGCGCATGATGCAATTCCTCTACACCATTGCGACCATGGTAGCCATTTTTGGATTGTGGTCAGGCACGATTCCGCTCATTGCAGTGCTTGAGGCTGTTCAGATAGTGGGTAGTTTGACTCTCTTGGGCTTAACTCAAACCATTGTGATTTTGGCGGTCATGACGATCGCTGTGAAAAACCTCCCCGGCGTCCTGGAACTGGCTGTATTGCGGACTACCAGCGTCGAGTCAGGAACGCGGTACGCCATCGTGACTTTGTGTCGTTATACGCTGATGGCTATCGGCTTTGCTGCCGTCGCTCGAGTACTTGAAATCGATTGGAGTAAGTATGCATGGATTGCGGCTGCATTGAGTGTCGGTTTGGGATTCGGGATGCAGGAAGTCGTGACGAACTTTGTCTGCGGTATCATTCTGCTTTTTGAAAGACCCGTTCGTGTGGGTGATGTGGTCACGGTCGAAGGCACGACAGGAACCGTTACCCGGATTCGGATGAGGGCGACGACAATTACCAATTGGGATCGGCAGGAATTGGTGGTGCCAAACAAAACGTTAATCACGAATACAGTGTTGAATTGGACCCTCTCCAACACCGTTAGCCGTATTGTCATCAATGTTGGTGCTGCATACGGGACCGATACGGATCTTGCCAGAGAGATACTGTTATCCGTCACTCAAGATCATCCAGTCGTCATGGATGAGCCAAAACCCATGGCAACATTTGAGGAATTTGCTGACAGCTCCTTGAATCTGGTTCTGAGGGCTTATGTGCCCGATCTCGATAGCCGTTTGAAAACCATTACTGAACTCCATACCGAGATTCACGGGCGTTTTGCAGAAGCTGGGATCGAAATTGCTTTCCCACAACAGGATATCCACTTGCGAGGCGGTTTCAGTTCTCCGCAGTTTGGGGAGAATGCACATGTTTCTTCTCTGGACGAAGCAAGGCAGGCAACAAAGTGATGGTCTTTGTTGAGTGTCGAGCTTCTGTTGAGTGTTAAATCTTCAGTGCTTTGGGATTCGGCGCTTTGGGAACCGGAGATTGATGGCTGCGGTGGAAGCAAGCCACCGATGCAAATCAGCAGGTCCTGCTGTGGACGCAAAGTGAGTTGGGTATGCTTGCAGTATGTCAGCAGTACGGGCAGTTTGAGAGCGGCCTCCAGTGGGGATTGCCAATCCCCCCGTTTGTTTCTGCGTTCGTATCTGCTTGCACCGAATCCAGGTGTGTAAGAGGTTATCAAGGAACTCAGGCAGTAGGGATGCAACCATTTTCTGTCAGATCGAGGAACAGGTTTAGTGCTCAGCAATCTCTATCATCCGACCACGGTGACGTGGAGTATTCACCTGATCTTTGCGTTCATACTGAGCGTTCGTGTGATCATGAAACGTCCCAGCACGGGAGTTGCTTTGGCGTGGTTGTTGGTGATCAATGCGATTCCAATTGTCGGAGAGGTGGTTTATCTGTTGGTTGGTGAAAGACGGATCAGCTGGTCACGACGTGAGGGGATCAAGCAGTTGCGTTCTGATTATTCTGCGGTGATTGATCAGGCGGTAGATGAAGGGTTGGTCACAATTGACTGGGAAAAACATTGCGAGTTGGCCAGGAGCATGAACCGGCTCGGGTGTCAAATGGTCGGTAGCCCAACTGTATCTGGCAGCGATTACGAACTCTTCGGACAGACTGAGGAAATACTTCGAGGGATCACACGAGATATCGATCAGGCCGATCGAAGTGTGTTGATGGAGTTCTACATATGGGGTAGCGGCGGTTTGGCTGATGAAGTTCTTGCTGCTGTGATTCGGGCTCAGAAGCGTGGAGTGCATTGCTGTCTTTTGATCGATGCTTTGGGAGCGCGTCCGTGGTGGAAGGGAAGACAGCCGGCCGAATTAAGAGCGGCAGGGGTGGAATTGAGACCTGCTTTGCCCGTCGGATTATTTCGAACTCTGGTTGGTCGCACCGATTTGCGTTTGCATCGGAAAATTGTGGTGATTGACAGCGAAGTGGCATGGACAGGTAGCATGAATCTCGTTGATCCCAAATTCTTCAAACAGGATAGCGGTGTGGGTGAGTGGGTTGATGCCATGGTCCGGCTTCAAGGATCCGTGGTATCTCCCTTGGCAGCCACGATGATCGGTGACTGGATCCTTGAGGGCGACGACTCGCTTTCCGAGTTGGTCAGTCGTCACCAAGTGCATTTGGTTGATCCTCAGGGCGTGGCTGACATCCAGGTAATCCCCTCTGGGCCCGGTGAAACGAATGATGGGTTGCTGCAACTGATCTTGACCATGATCAACGGAGCACGTGAAGAATTGGTGCTGACAACGCCCTATCTGGTGCCTGATGAGTCTCTCTTGCGAGCCTTACGTGGTGCTGCAGCGCGTGGTGTGAAGGTAAGAGTGATCGTTCCCCAGAAAGTGGATTCGGTCATGACTCGGTATGCCAGCCGATCCTATTACGATGATTTGCTCAATAGCGGTATCGAGTTGTATCTGTACCATGGGGGGTTGCTGCATACCAAGTCGATTAC
>JAPOKD010000739.1 GCA_029977825.1 Planctomycetota bacterium
CCTGTCCAATCCAAACGCTGGATTGCGAACTCACGAGGTCCTCGCACGGGCCAACCTCGATTCGTCCCCCCAACAATCAGGTCACCACGTGGGGTGAATTGGCATGCCAACAAACCGGTAGCCAAACCTTCGCGGAAGGGGTAGCAGGCTCCCTGCCAGACCCCATTGACCTTCTCCGTCGTTGCACGCATGACGACACTAAGACTGAAGTCTGTGACAAACAACTGATTCTCAAATGGCCCAAATTTTCCACCCGTCTTATCCACCATGAATCCGGAGATGGATCGCCCCATCCGGATATAAGGAAAGACGACAGCGTAGGGCACTAGTTCTTTAACTCGCTGTCGCTCGATCATCAGCCTGGATCGGGTTTCCGGCACAACCGGCTTGTCTCCCATCTCCTTGGCCATGTCATACCAATTGAAGCTGGCAGGATGCCCCATGAACCCACCTTGCTCAAGGACTTTCAGACTGCAGGAACCGTTCCATGGCCCCTGACTTTCCGCATAAAACATCACTCCGTGTTCGTTCGGGCCAATGCCACAGGGACTGCGAATCCCGCTGCAAACCGGCAATGCTTTTCCATCGGGCGTTACCTTCAAACACCAGCCTCTGAACGGCACATCCGAGTGATAGGACTTGGAAAGGCACAAAGCAACCCAAACATTTCCGTCGGCGTCAGGCTTTGAACCAAAGGCAAATTCGTGGTAGTTACGAAATCCCCAAATGTCACTCAAGGTACGGAAGTGATCAGCTCGACCATCTTCGTTCTCATCAGTGATTCGGGTAACCTCGGTTTGCTGGGTGACCACAAAGGCCTTGTCTCGATACGCCATTCCCATCACTTCGTCCAAACCATGTGCAAATCGCTCATAAGTGGGTCTCGGGTTTTTGTCGAAAGCACCTTTCACCAAAAAGATATCACCACGTCGCGTACCGATAGCCAACTGATTGTCTGGCATCACTTCAAAGCACCCTGCTTCGATTGCCGCGCCCGCTGGCATTGGAATTTCAACGATTCGGTAGTACTTCGACTCCTCCTCGGCAGTATCCCAATACTCACCCAATGTCTCAGCCCGAGCCGAAACAGCGAAGAAGGGCAATTGCCCCATGGAGAAAACGGCCACAAGAGCAAGCAGATTTGCAATGCGTACGAACATCAAGCGTTTCCTACCAGGTGTATTTAAGAATGAGTTGTGATTTACCGCTTTTTAAATCCAGCGGTATGTGCAAATGACTGCCAGCAGAATCGGTCACAATTTGAGCAACGTGCTCAGAATCAACCTCGATCATTAAAGCATTATCCAATCGAAATTGATGATCTGACTCTTTCTGGATCGCGCCTTTGGTTCGCAAGCGGAAAGCGAGATCATTTCGAGGCTGTTCAGTCTGGAACACGAGCCTTCGTTTCAGTTGCGACAATGCCGGATTTTCACTTTTCCCTCCGCTGGAGAAGTCTTCGACACTGACGTCGCCCAACCGGTAAGTGAAGGTAGGACGATCCATGTCATCCAGAAAGTAACCGGTGAAACGGTGTTTGGGTGGGCGTCCGTCATCGACGACCCAAGGCGATTGCCGACTATCCAGTTCGGGACCTGCCTCGAAACGAATCAGTTCGCCACCAAGCGGGCGAACAGTTCCGTGACCTTGACTTCGCCAGACTCCCGCAGGATCTGCAAACTTTCCTTTCCAGATCATGGCGAGCCTCAACTGTTCTGCATCAAATGCAAGATTGACACCTCCGGGATAGCCGACCCCGATGCCCCGTTTCCCAATTCCTTGATAGCTGCGCCTCAGCATGGCTGCATGCCCATCAGTTGCAAGCAGCTCAATTGGTTCCCGCCGTAAACCACGCGGCACTCTTGCCTGCCTGCCGTCTTGCAGATACTCCCAAACGGCACCGATCTGTTGATTCGTATCGCCGTCAAGAATCTCCTTGCGAATCGCTTTGCCGCCAGGCCAAAACGATGGCATCACGGTGTTTGGGCTGACCGTTTGAGGAGATCGCATGTACCGGTAAAACCACTCCTTGTGCAAGCGTTCGGCCATTTCGGTCAAGTCAACACCAGGCATGGTCAAGGCGGGCTTCTGCTGGAACGTATGACAGGCGATGCAATTCAAACCTCCGCTGCCCACCAAATCCGTACCGATTTTTCGTATCTCTTTCGGGTCGTCGAACTGATGCGTCGCCACTTTGGGTAACTCATCAACCTGCTGAAAAAGATCCACCAAATGTGCGACATGCTCAGCTCCATACTGCGGCATCCGAGTCTCGACATACGGCCTGATAGCACGGCCACTTACCAGCACTTGCCGCATCCACTTGGGCTTGAGCTTGGCACCGACGCCCGTCAATGGCGGCGGTATCCGTCCTTGCGGTCCGAGATTTTCGTTAGTCGTCAGAAAATATGGATCACGTTCGCCGCTTACCCCCCCAATTCCATCACGCTCATGACAGGCGTAGCACCGCAATGTTTGGAGCGTCGTGTTGATCAACTGTGACTTTGTCAGCTCATCACCTGACTTTTCGATTGCTGCCTGCATCGCTTTCCGATGATCATCTGACATCTCATATTTCGGCAACTTGGAAGCACTCTTTGACAAGCACCCCTGATTGAATCTCAGCTCACTCATCGGAGCAGCAGCGGGCATTTTTTCGACACCCTCCAATTCATGACACTGGCTGCAGCCAAGTGCTCGGAAACGTTCTTTTCCCGCAGCGACCAAAGATGAATCGATCTCGAAATCCGAATAATCCCGATCCGGGTTGACAGTTACCGGAAAGCTCAGCAGGTAGGAAGCGATGTCCCTCGCCTCCCAGTGATCCAGTTTCAGATTCGGCATGCGCCCCGCTGGCCTGACCGCGTGCGGGTTTTCGAGGAAACCGGTCAGGCCGACAAGGCTGTATTTTTCGGCAGGGTTCCCCAAAGACACGGAACCTGCCGGCACTTCTTCACTACCGTCTTGCTTAAGCGGCGAGTGACAAGCCACACAGCCCACCGAGTGGAACAGTGTTTGACCTCGCTTTGTTGCATCAACATCCAATTCCTCCCTCAGAAACTTTTCACCGCTCAACGACGCCAAATAGTGCGTGACTGCAATGGCGGCCTGCCGCTGCTCTGCAGGATCCAACTGCCCCAACAGGTGCGGCATATTCGTGCCCGGCTTCGTTTCATGTGGGTCCTGAATGAAGGCTGTGATATACGCCGGATCAACTCTGGCAGCCACTGAGGAAAGATCTGGCGCAGGCTTTGCGCTAAGCCCCAGTGAGTCGGAGGCATGGCAATTCGTACAATGGAATTGCTGCATCAATGCAATCCCCTGGACTCGGGCATCCAGTCCGCTCTTCTGCTGCTGCCCTGCCACCTTGCTGCCAGCTGGACCACTGGCTGCGATATCGATCAGATATTTGACCAGGTCCAAAAACTCCTGACGACTTTCCAACTGATCGGCCAAATCCTCCGGCATGGAGGACTTGGTATCCATTTTCAATTCCTCAATGCGGTCTCGCGGGACAA
>JAPOKD010000206.1 GCA_029977825.1 Planctomycetota bacterium
CGACCACCGAAGCCACCGCGACCACCAAATCCACCTCGACCACCAAATCCACCCCGACCACCAAATCCACCCCGGGCACCACGACCATCATCCTGCGGTCGCCCCAGTTCGCTACCACCTCGTCCTTGCCCCGGCGGTTGAGCCAATGAATCCACGTTCATGCAGATTGCTGCCAATACTGCGGAAAAGAAAAGAACCGTGAATCGCTTGCCAAGCATCTGAAAAACCCTGCGTGTTATTGTGAATTTTGTAATTCGAGGTCGTCTCACTGTTGTAACGCAAGATGCGAAGGCGAATCCACTGATTCCGTTTCAGAATATTCAAACATGGGCAAACCAACATCGAAATCGTTCGTCGACTACCTTCCGCCATCCCAGATTCGAGATAAATGGGTTAAGATCGTTGCATCAAGGTCGCGAGCAGCTGCCACAACGATTTGAATTCCTGCTACTCCGCGATCGATCAGGAATCCTAAGAAGCACCGCTCCTGGTCTTCAAGTTTCCAAGTCTTCATGTTTCCAAGAGGCATTCCAGCCATGCAATTACACCTGCGTTACTGCTCGGCCTGAAATTATGAACCGCAAGCCGTCAGTTTGACGAGCAAGATCCTTACAGAATTCAAGCAGAAAATTTCATCATTCGACTTGGAACCTTCAAGTGGTGGATGCTTCGAACTGACCGTCAATGGCGACCTGAAGTACTCGAAACTTGCCACGGGTGAGTTTCCGGACGAATCCTCAATCATCAACGAAATCCGCCGAGCCTTGGGCTAACCTTCAACATCGTGAGACGGCCCCCCCGCCATGCAAGTTGGCTGCTGCCGTTTTCACTGCCAAATCCAAGGTTCTTAGTCTATAATCGCTGAATCCACCCAACACCGACAGTTTGCCAATGCCTAGCAGCCCCTCCCCCACCCGACTGTCACAGCGACGAAATACTGGTCGCAACCATACCCCGCACGGTCGCCGGAACCTTTTGAAGAGTGCCGGTTTGACTTTCGCCCTGCCATGTCTGGAATCTTCTCAAACACTGGCAGCAGATAAACCAGCCACGACCGGGTCGCCACCAGCGAAACGGCTTGTCTGCATAGGCTCCTATCTTGGGTTATACCGCCCCGCATTTTACCCTGAGCAAACGGGGGCGGACTACACTCAGTCACCTCTATTGTCAAATCTGGCATCCAACCGCGACAACTTCACCGTGTTCTCCGGCTTTGACCACGAAGCTGCTAACGGCCACAAGAACTGGGACAATTTCCTGTGCGGCAAGACGATCGGTGATATCAGCCTTGATCAAATTGCCGCAAAGAAGATTGGTACCGGCACACGTTTTGATTCGATCCAGCTTTGCGCGGGTGACATACCACCTCAACGGATGATCTTCACCGATGCTGGTGTCCCCCTTCCAATGGTCAATCGCCCCAGTGTGCTCTACCAAAAGCTATTCGCAACCGCCGACAGCCGCGCCCGAAGCGAGTACCTGTTACGAAGTGGTAAAAGCGCACTGGATCTCGTCACTGAAGATGCAAAACGCCTACAAAGCAAAGTGAGCCACGCTGACCGTCAGAAGCTCTCGGAATACTTCACCTCGTTGCGAGACCTCGAGGGTCGCATGTCGAGGCAACTGAAGCACCTGGCATCGAATGACATCCAAGTGGATTATGAACTGCCCACCTATGATCCAATCGCTCCGACTCTGATGCTGGAATGCGAACAGATAATGTTCGACCTGATGGCTCTTGCGTTACAAACAGACTCGACAAGAGTTGCAACGCTGTTCATCGCTGGCCTGGGGCAGGTATTCACCCTGGATGGCAAGACGATGCGTGCCGGCTACCACGCTTTATCCCATCACGGGAACGACCCTGACCTGATCCGGGATTTGATCCGGGTGGAAACAGAACACATGCGGTGCCTGAATCGTTTCCTTAACCAACTCAAGGAAAAAACAGACGCAGAAGGTCGTCCACTGCTTGATTCAACAATTGTGATGTTTGGAACTGGCATGGGAGATGCAAGTCGCCACTCCAATCGTGATTTGCCAACACTTGTTGCTGGCGGTGGATTTCAGCATGGCAAGCACATCAACAACGCTGACAAAACCTATCTGCTCGGCGACGTCTTTATCAGTCTGCTTCGACAACTGGGGCTTGAAACAGACTCATTCTCAAACGCGACGCGCGGAATTGAACAGTGGGCCTGAGACATTGCGCAATAAACCCTCCTCGTTGCTAGTGACAATCAACCTGATCATCCCAGCCCTGATGACGGTACTACTGGTGCCGACTTCAGCCCTGGCTCAGATGCCATCAGAGTCCACATTACCAACGCTTATCCAGGCCCCCCAGCAGCAGTTCCTGAGGCAATATTGCAGCGACTGCCATCAACCCGGCAACGCCGAGAACGAGATTGTTCTATCTGACGCCTCCATTGATTGGGCAATACCTGGAACGCTTGAAAAGTGGGAGTTGGTGCACCGACTGATCGAAAAGAAGATCATGCCGCCGGCGGAATCCGAACAACCTGGTGAGGAAGATCGAGCTGGAATTCTCGCATGGCTGGATGCTCAGCTTGCCCAAAACAGTCCAATCGGTGGTACCCCACTTCGTCGCCTTTCATCACGTGAGTACCGCAACACCGTCGCAGCCATCTTTGACCTGCCAGACTTCCGGTTGCCTGACAATTTCCCGCCGGACAATTCAGCTCACGGATTTGACAACCAGGGCAGAAACTTGATGATTGCGGGCTCTCACCTGGAAGCGATCGCAGACACTGCCACCTTGATCGCCGACTCCTTCTTCCTTCCCCCACCACCTGCACCGGAATCACGCGAAGTCCTCGCCTCGCCCGAGGACCTGACCATCAGTTACTCTTCCGCGTGCCTGATTGATGGAGCGATGCGACTTGCCTCTTCAGGAACGAACCTGCGGCGGCACGCGACTTGGCCCTCACGCTTCATTGCGCCCGCGACGGGAAAATACGTCATCGAGGTCACGGCTGCCGCCTCCCCCAATGCCTCACTCCCTGCAGAGCTTGAGATGAGTGCAATGACGAGTGTCAAATCAAATTCACGAGTACTCAAAACACTAGAATTCAGCGAGACGGTTCCTAGCACCTTACAAGTCGAAGCGAAACTGGAGAAAGGTGAAACAATTACCCTTCGCTTCACAAATGGAGCCCTCGACTACGAAAACAAGGCTGCCTACAAACAGCTGCTGACCAAACTGTTTGATGAGCAACCTCGCCTGGCGGCTGCCTGGGATGCGGTGGGCGATCCGGCAAGAGGAGGAAACGGCTGGGCTCGGGTTGTGGAAAAATTGAATGATCCCAAGCTGGATGCAGCTCCATTCATCGACCAGAAATCCAAACGTGACGCGGTGGTGACCGCCATGGTCAAAAACTCGGTCAAGTCCGGAGAAACGCTGGTTTATCGTTTCTTTGAAGAGGGTCCTTACCTCGGAATCCATCACTTGAAGATCATTGGCCCGACCGAAGTTTATCCCAACAAAGACGAAAGACTTCGGCTCAAAAGACGTAACCAGTTCGCGGCCGGACTTTCAGAAAAAAGCTCACGTACACAAATTGAATCATTTCTGAAGCAGTTTCTCAGCAAAACATTCAGACGCCCTGCTCACGAAAGCGAAGTGTCAGCCTACACCACCTTGATTGAAACCGAACAAAAAAACACAGGATCAATCGACCAGGGATTGCACCTTGCCGTTCGCTCTGCACTTCTTTCGCCTGCTTTCCTGTATCGGAACATTGGCAACGGAGAACTGACAGACAATGAACTGGCAAGTCGACTTTCGTATTTCCTGAAGTCGATGCCACCTGACGAAAAACTTCAACAGGTCGCGAATGAAGCACGACTGCGGAACACCAAGACGCTGCTTTCTCAGGCAAAGAGACTGTGTTCATCACCTGCGTTGGCGACAGATTTCACAAATCAGTGGTTGGGTCTCGAGGCGTTGAATCACCTGATGCCAGATCCGAGATTGATAAAGGACTTCAAGCAGGTGCACAAAGCATCAATGAAACGGGAAGTGGAACGGACCTTCCAATACGTGCTTGACAACAATCTCCCCGTGCATGACCTGGTCACACCTGATTTCCTTTTTACTGACGAGCATCTGGGCTGGCAATTCCACGAACTACAGCAATACAGTCCTTCGAAGACAGGGAAAGCCAAAAAAATTCCCAAGGGAATGCAACGCGTCAGCATTGAGCGAGACGCACGACGCGGTGGTTTGCTAACCATGCCGGCAGTCCTGATGGCGACAGCAAACGGCGTTGACACGCAACCCGTGCTCCGTGGCGTTTGGGTACTGGAAAACATTCTAGGCAATCCACCCCCTGATCCACCCAATGCAGTCCCAGCCCTCACACCCGACACGCGTGGCACGAACAGCCCCAAGGAGAGACTGGCAGCACACATGGCCACAGAAAGCTGCGCCGCATGCCACAAATCGATTGACCCTCTTGGATTCGTCCTTGAAAACTTTGATCCGGTAGGACGATGGCGAGATCACTATCCAAAGTTTGTTGAGAAAAATGGAAAAAGCAAGCGTGTTGATGGCCCAAAAATTGACACCTCAGGCAAACTCCCTGATGGCGAGGGGTTGGACGACATCCAGGATCTGAAGCGTTGGCTCAGGAACAATCCCGAGCCTTTCGCACGCTGCATTTCGGAAAAGCTTTTGACCTACGCGACTGGGCGTCCAATGAATTACCGCGAACGCAAGATCATCAAGGACATCGTCGCTGACCAGGCAGCTAACGACTATCGTTTTCGTGACCTGCTGCTTGCGCTGATCCAGAGCGATATTTTCCGAACGAAGTAGAAACAACAGTACTGCTTCGCGGGTGCTTCCCTGCGAACGCGACCGAATTTTGGTACCAAACACCGCAAATCAGCCACGGTCGTGGCGTACAACTGCTGCCGACTTCGTTACAATTCGGTCTGGGGTACCTCGCTCGTGACGCGACCCGATCCTTGCTGACACGCACCATGCTTCGAGAATACAAAATGCGTTTACCCGGTACGATTCTAAGTTGCCTGCTTCTATCTCTTTTCACATCCGCAGCATCAGCGGATCGCCTGACTCCGGAAACACTTTGGGATCTGGCTCGGGTGGGAGATGCGGCTGTTTCACCCGATGGCACAACAGTGGCTTATCTCGTGAAGCGTTATGAACTCGAAGAAAACAGCGGAACCAGCAGTCTGCTGGTCCAATCGCTGCCAGAGTCGCTGGACAGTGAAGCCAAGATAGCAGCTTTCAATTCGCCATTGGCAGGAAGCAAAGCCGAAGCTCTGCTCAGCGATATCAAGGGGCTCGGAAGCTTGAATTGGCTTGCCCACTCAACTGGAAGCAAGCTGGTCTATATAGCCCCTGGTGAATCGGAATCCAAAGGGGACAAAAAAGACACCAGCAAAGCAGACGAAGAACCCGGAGAGCCGCAGGCTTGGATGCTGGACCCAAAGACTGGAGTCGCGAAACAGCTCACTCATGTCGAAGACGGCATTGCCAACTTGATCACATCGCCATCGGGTGACGCAATTGCTTTCACTGTAGATGTCAAGATTGACAAGAAGGTCACCGAGATCTACGCAGACCTGCCCAAAGCCGATGCCCGAATCATCGATTCACTGATGTACCGGCACTGGAACCAATGGCACGATTATGCCTACAGTCACGTTCACGTTGCCAAGATCGATGATGAAGGGCAAGCGTCTGAGCCCTTGGACTTGATGGCAACCCTGCGAGCTGACTGTCCCCTGCCGCCGTTCGGTGGATCGGAACAGTTCACGTTTTCCAATGACGGTAAAGAGATGGCGTTGACGCTCAAGCTTGTCAACAATCCAGCCGAGAGCACCGACAGCGGCATCTATCTGGTCAGTACAGAGGGTGGTCCCCTGAAGAACATCACACCCGGCATGCCGGGGTATGACATGGACCCCGCGTACTCACCAGACGGGACGACCATCGCATTTCACTCGATGGAGCGGGCAGGCTTCGAGTCAGACCGAAATCGCATCATGCTTTACAACCGCAGCAGCGGCAAGCTGCAAGAGATCACTGAGGGCCTGAACCAAACCACTCATCATGCGACATGGAGCGAAGACAGCAAAAGCCTTTACTTCCACAGTGAAACCCGCGGCACGACCCAGGTATTCAAGATCGATGTCGATAACCGGGCTCTTCAGCAGGTCTCGGAAGGCCGCTTCAATTTTTCGATTGTCTCCTGTGTCCCAGGAAGCAATGAATTGCTTCTTCGTCAACAAAGCATGCTGCGGCCGACGGAATTGGCCTTACTTGACCCCAGTAACAAGCAACTGGGCACCATCACCGATGTCAACGGTGAGATGTACAAGAACCTTGAATTGCCTACGATCGAAGAACGTTACTTCACTGCAACCGACGGCGAACAAATTCACAATTGGGTCATCCTGCCACCGGGCTATGACCCCAAGGACGGCAAAAAATGGCCAATGCTGACATACTGCCAAGGCGGACCTCAGGGTCAAATAGGCCAGTGGTTTTCCTATCGATGGAATTTCCACATGATGGCCTCGCATGGTTACGTTGTTCTGGCTGTTAATCGTCGCGGGATGCCCGGATTTGGACGCAAATGGAATGACGACATCAGCGGTGATTGGGGCGGGCAGGCGATGCAGGACATACTGGCATCCACGGACGCCATGATCGCAGATCCATCAATCGACCGCAGCCGAGTTGCTGCCATCGGTGCAAGCTTTGGTGGCTACACGGTGTACTGGCTGATGGGAAATGATGCGAGCCGATTCTGCTCCATGGTCGCACACTGTGGAGTCTTTAATCTTGAGTCCATGTACGGTTCGACCGAAGAACTTTTCTTTGTCAATTGGGACCTCGGTGGCCCCTATTGGGCCAGTGAGGCGGCAGGCAATGCCTACGCCAAGTTCTCCCCTCACAAGTTTGTGGGAAAATGGAAAACGCCACTACTCGTGATTCATGGGGAAAAGGACTTTCGTGTCCCAGTGACTCAGGGCATGGAGGCTTTCACAGCTGCTCAGGTGCAGGGAATCCCAAGTCGGTTCCTGTACTTCCCCGAAGAAGGTCACTGGGTCCTGTCACCACAAAATGGTGTAGTTTGGGGACGGGTCTTCTTTGATTGGTTGGATCGCACCTGCAAACCAACGCCATGACTGAATCAGCAAACTGGTCAACGGTTCAATCCCACATCTCCGTGATGTCCCACGACGCTGCACGGAGTACAAACTGTGACCCATCCTTTTGATCGCCCGTTAAAGGGCAAAACACTATCTCCAAAATCGGCACTCTCTTAACACACTGCTGGAACAAATGAAGAAAAGCAACTCGAGGCACTGCATTCCTGTCGCCCACTTGTCAGTCATGATTCTGATCGCCCTGACCGCTTCCGACCGTCATGCTTACAGCCAGGTTAAAGATGGTGCGAGCACCAACGCGGCTCTCGAATCCATCCGAAACGTCGGCAAAGAGGGAAACGGGTTTTCCACGGCTATCCCTGCTGCTAACCAGCTTCGCCAAACTTCGGCTTCAAAGATTGACGTGCTTCTCAATGGCATGGCTGACACGAATCCAGTCGCGGAAAACTGGCTTCGCGGAGTCATTTTTGATGTCGCCAGGAAAGCAACTGAGCCAATGGCTGACGAACTGCAGAGCTATGCAATGAACCAGGCCAACAATCCAAAAGGGCGTGGATTGGCGATGGAGCTATTGCAAAAAGAAGCTCCACAGACGGCAAGCAAGTTGATCGCGTCCTGCCTGAATGACCCCAGTCTTCCACTCAGAGAAATGGCAGTTGAGCAGGCCATCACGCGTGCCGAGGCAATTTCCAAACAACAGCCCAAAGACGCGGTCGCGGACTATCGTGTCGCGCTCGCTGCTGCACGCCATCCACGCCAATTGACACGGATTATCGAATCCCTCGGCAAGTTGGGTGAAAAGGTCAATACCGCCAACGCATTTGTGCTTTTGACAAACTGGCACAGTTTGGCACCGCTGAACAATGTCGATGGTGTCGGTTTCAGCAAGCAATATGCACCGGAAAACGAATTTGAAACTGCTGGCACCATCGACTTGAAAACAGAACACGATGGAAAGACTTCAAAAATCAACTGGCAGCCCATCGCTGGTTCGGCTGAACTAGGAGAAGTCGATCTGGCAGAGGCGTATGACAAGGAAAAGGGCGCCATTGCCTATCTGTTTACCGAGTTTGAATCTGACGAGGATCGCCCTGCCCAAGCAAGACTTGGTTGTATCAATGCCAATAAGATCTGGATCAATGGCAAACTCGTCATGCAGAATGAAGTTTATCACGCTGGCTCAATGATTGATCAGTACATCGCTGACTTCCCCTTGAAGAAAGGGACGAACCG
>JAPOKD010000047.1 GCA_029977825.1 Planctomycetota bacterium
ACAGGCAGTCGACTGGGAATTGGACCACTAGCTAGTCAGGTGTGTGTGTCCTCTGGCAACAAACACCGAGGTCTTGCAGCTGTTTTATTGTCTGTCAGTTGTGCTGCAGTCGAATACCACTGGGGAAAGGTCGATCCTTGTGATGTTGGTTATCGGACAATACGGCGTCCCCAAATAAGAATCCCTTGCTTCAAATGAAAGGGGTGTCGAACTGGTTAGCAGGCTCAATAACATGCGGCACCGTGGCACTAGTGCGGCTTAGCTGCACCAGCGTTCAAAGTACGAGCCGCCAGTTAACTCAAGGCTATCAGAAGTTTCTGCTTCGTGGATGTCCGCTGAGGTGAGTTCATCTAGCATTCGATCCGTCTGATCAGCTGATTTTTCCAGACGATGCATCCAGAGTGATTTCAGCGCACCTACGCTGTCGAACAATTCTGGACGTAACATTAGCATCACGCTGCGCGAAACCTCGCGGTTGGCTGCCGGGAGTGCTGGCTCGGAGGACATTCGTTGATTGATCATGGCATGCATCGAGATGTTCATGAGGGCATTCGAAGTTTTACGTGTGACTCCGTGTCCCTGTTGTGAAGCCTCTTCGGCGTATTCCGTCGCTCTTTCACGAGCGATGGCATACTGTACTGGTGCCGAGTTGCGTAACGACATTCGACCGATCAGAACATCAGTCCAGCTTTCAATGCCTTGGCGAAGACGATTGAGCTGCTCAGCCTTGGCGGACGCCGCACCGTGCGCTTTCAGCATGATTTGGTGAACACGATTGCTGGCCTCCAGATGGTTCAACAAAATCGCGTGCGTTACCGGTGAGATTTCTTCATCGGTAGAATTCGCGTCCATACCCGCGCCCAGGGCAGCAACCACTCTGGTGAGCATTTCGGAAACAAGAATTTCCTCCATGAGAGCGGTGTGGTCGGACCACCAGGCGTCCATGGCGGCTTGGTCGTCTGTCTGTTCAGCACGGCTGTAACGAGCCATTGCTTGATGCCATAAGCTGAATCGAGCGTGAGTTGCTGTCCAGTATTGGGTTAAAGCTTCGGGTGAAAGCGTCTCACGGCCATAGAGAATCGCGGGACCATGCTCCGAGACCACCGCAGCGAGATCAACTAAGAGGACACTATGCATAGCTTGAAGTGAGCAATGAGAGTTGTGAATTGTTTGTTCACGTCACAGAGCAGGATTCGTGCCAAATTTGGCTTCGATTTCAGGGGGGTAGCCGCAACTCATTGGCTGACAATGAGTTGCGTTCGGGTTTTGTGTCGTGTTTGGGGGGCCAGATCGCTGTAGCGGGGCATTTGCTCACTTTCATGTTGATTTGTTGAAACATGGTCGTTCCTTTTTTGCAGCTCGAGTCCAGTGCGCAGCAGACTGGTGAGTGCGACATTTGCTGCCCTTTGAACCAGAAAAACACCCAGGGAACGTGCCAGACAAGGAAGTTGGGCAGGTTGGGGGGAGTTCAAAGCCAGCAGAACGCTGTCTACTGGGCAGAAGGTCTACTGGGCAGAAGGCCTGTGCGGCTTCAGTAGGTTGGTGAGATACTTCAGCTAGGAAACGGGACGTTTCATCGCGGTCGCGAAGTCGCTCGTACTTGAGCCAAATCGCATGCTCATGACAGCCCATTGGCCTCGGCAAATTGATGAACGACAGGGCGTTCAGTCAGGCGTGGATTGATATGAGGTCGCGCTTTGAGCAATGCATCCTGTGCTTGCTGCATTGACATGTCGCGATATTTCATCAGCCAACACAGTGCGATTGTAGCGCTGCGTGCTCGTCCAGCTTTGCAATGAATGTAGACGGTGTGTTGTTCAGCAGCATGTTGTTCGACGAACTCGACAGCTTTCTGTACGTCTTCCAGTTTTGGGTGGGTGAAGTCAGTGGTTGGGATGCGTAATTGTTCGATCCCGTATTTCGAGTACTCACCAATTGGGCCGGTGTATTCTTCGCAGGTATTGACCACAGCTTTCACGCCAGCCTGTTGCATGGCTGGTACATCACGTGCAAATGGGTACGCACCGACAATCACATGACGGTCAACGTGATTCCACCATTGCCTTACGGAAAGAACACGACCCAGTAATGCATTCCACGCCAAAGTCGGGTAGAAGACGAGCTGGGCATAAAGTCGCCTCAATGTTGGATTGCTCATTTTTACTTTAGTTCGTTACCCAAGAGTTTATCTGCGGCTTGATTCGCTTCCTGCATGACCTCTGCCATGTTTACAGGAGTTCCGCCTTGTTGCTTGCTTTTGGCAGCAGCCTGCATGAACGCATACAACTCGATGGTTTCCTCTGCCGCAATGGGAGGCTTTGAGCTGCGAAAAAACTTTGCGATCTGAACAACCAGGGGGCGATAGCCACCGTAGGGCCCAATCTCGGTGATTCCTTTTTCTCCAAAGGCGATGCCCCCGTAACCCTTTGATCCAGCACGAATTCCACGGAAAGTTCCGATGCGTCCATCAGCCCAGATTCCTACGGCAAGTTCGAAGTCTTCGGTGGAGTTGTGTGTCACAGATTGACAGCCCGTACCCATGCACGTGTAGAGGCTTTCTACGCCGTGGATTCCGTACCAGAACAAGTCAACATGAGTCGGTTCCAATGAACATGGGCTGTAGGTGGTGCAGCCGAGAACGCGTCCTACCTTTCCCGCCCGAATGGCTTGTGCGCCATCACTGTATCGAAGAGAAGAACTCGAAAACATGGCCGCGTTGTAGTGCGATGCAGCACGATAGATTGCTACCACTTCTGCCAAATTTGAACCCGTCGGTTTATCGATGAAGACTGGCTTTCGAGCACGAAACACCTGTAGTGCCTGCTTCAAATGCAACCGACCGTCGTTCGTTTCAAGCAGCACGCAGTCAACCTTGGACAATAGAGTCTTAATGGAATCAACAATTTCAACACCCAGGGCTTTCATGTCTGCGGTGTACTTGGGAATACGACTGGCGCTGGATTCGATGTCGGCACTGCCGTATGGATAGGCTGCCACCACGTCAAACCCTGACAGATCCGGGTCGTCAGGCTTGGCCTGCTGGAATGCTTTGGTAAACGCTATCACATGAGAGGTATCCAAGCCGATGACGCCGACTCGTAGCCGCTTTTCCGCATCTGGCGAGGGTTCTGCTGCAACGCCGTGTACGTTGAAGTTCAGGAAGATTACAGCGGCAAAGAGCATCACAATCCAAGCAGATTTCACACCGCTGATTGAGAGTGTGGCCACAGAGGGAGAGCTGAGATCGCGTTGTTGCAACATGGGTGAGACCGGGGAGGGATGGAGTACACGAAGTAACGTTGGCGGGAAGACCATTGAAGTATACGCCGACGAGTTTCGAAATAGGGCTGGTTTTTCCTTGCACCGTTGTGTTTCAAACGTGCTGTCAAAGGTGTGCGTCAGGATTCAGGCTATTGCAGCTCGGTAAATCGTACTCGATTCGCCTGCCGCTGAGTGAAGATGCCCGGCATCACTGAACCGCCATGCCCGAAATAATGACCGAACCAAGCCCGGGTTTCCCCTAGGCTGCTTGCTAGAATTCCGCAGTCCAGTTGAAAGCCAGCCTTGGCTTGCGTGGGCCCGGGAACCTTGTTTTTCGGACCCGATGGTACGCGTTGTCATTTGTTTCGGCTGAAGCGATCCTGTCCCCGAGAGCTGATGCAAGATTAAGAGCTGGCCGCATTTCCGGCATTATGAGCAAGTGGGTGATAAGAGATAAGCGGGCAACCATGGAGGAGTCCAGAAACTCGCACTCTGTTGGCAAGTAAACAGTCAGCCCCGCTAGAGACCACGAAACGTTAAACTGTGGCATGGGTTCCTATCCCGTTTTGGGACCGGTGTCGCGCTGAGAAGCCTCGTTGTTGTCAGGATGAGAAAGATTCGATGAACAGGTTTGTTTTTCTTTCAGGGCTTGTGCTATCTGCACTGATGCCGGCATTAGCATCGGACCTAGATGACGCACGTCTGCTTTATCGTTCAGGGAAGTACGCTGAGGCAGAAGGGTTTGCCCAGCAGCAGGTGGAGGCGGGGATCTGGAATGAGCGTTGGCCGCGGTTATTAATCGACTGCCAAATGGTCCAGGGCAAGTATGCGGAGGCCACCAAGACGTATGAGGATGCGATCCGCAGATACCCGACCAGTCTGACGCTTCGGATGAAGGGCTTGCAGGCGTTCCGTGATGCATCGAAACCTCAGCAGGCTACAGACGCAAAAAATCAGATCATGCTGCTGTTGCAATCTTCCCCATCACGGTATGCAAGTCGAGATAATCTGGTTGCAGCGGGGCGGTTTTTTGCGATGCGCGGCGAGGACGCTCGCAAAATACTGGAAGCGTTTTATGATCGGGTTCGTGATGCGGATCCGGAACACGTGGAGGCCTACATCGCAACCGCAGAGCTAGCGTTGCAAAAAGGTGATTACAAAGTCGCGGCTGACACTCTGTCTGCCGCCGAACGTTTCGAAAACGCAGACCCGCGCATCCCGTTTCTATTGGCTCGTGCATGGGAGTCGAGCGACCCTGAAAAAGCGAACGGCGCGATCCGGGCTGCACTCGGAATGAATCCCCAGCATGTGCCCAGTTTGATCTACCAGGCAGATGCCGCCATCGACCGTGAGCTCTATCCCGAGGCAGAAGCAATACTGCGACGGGTGTTGTCGATCAATGTGCACCAGCAACAGGCTTGGGCTTTGATGGCCGTGTTGGCGCATCTGAAAGGGCAATTTGACCAGGAGACGCTGCTACGCGCTGCAGCGCTTAGCACTTGGGCTGATAATCCTGCCGTGGATCATTTGATTGGAAAGAAACTGTCGCAGAAGTACCGCTTTGAAGAGGGGGCAGCGTATCAACGGAAAGCGCTCGAACTGGATCCAAGAAATGCGGAAGCACGCTTTCAGTTGGCGCAGGATCTGCTGCGTTTGGGGAATGAAGATGTCGGTTGGGAAGTTGCGCGGCTTGCTGCCGAACAGGATGAGTACAACGTCGTGGCCAGTAATCTTCTGACGCTGCGGGAACGCATCAAAGGATTCACCGTCCTTGAAGCAGATGGCATTGAGGTTCGCATGGATTCGATGGAAGCATCGATTTACGGACCAGCGGTCCTCAAGTTACTCACGGATGCCAGGGAAGTGCTGTGCCAGAAGTATGATGTAAAACCTCGCGAGCCGATTGTTGTTGAGATTTTTCCTGAGCAGAAAGATTTTGCGATCCGGACTTTTGGTCTGCCGGGTGGGGCCGGGTTTCTGGGGGTCTGTTTTGGAAGAGTCATCACTGCCAATAGTCCGGCGTCGCAGGGAGAGCGACCATCGAATTGGAAAAGCGTCTTGTGGCATGAGTTTTGTCACGTAGTAACGTTGGAAAAAACAAAGAACCGAATGCCCCGTTGGCTGAGTGAAGGTATTTCTGTTTACGAAGAACGGCAACGCAGTGCAGCGTGGGGTGAATCAATGACCCCTGTCTATCGCGAAATGTTGCTCGATGATGCGTTGACACCGGTCACTCAGTTGAGCAGTGCCTTTCTAAGTCCACCCACACCGATTCATCTTCAGTTCGCCTATTATCAGTCATCACTGGTGATTGAGTTCTTGATCCAGAAGCACGGGTTGCCCGCCGTCAAGGCGATCTTGGATGATCTCGGAGATGGACTCATCATTAATGATGCGATGGCAAGAAATATCGGGTCACTGCAGAAACTGGATGCCGAATTTTTGCAGTTTGCCAGGCAACATGCTGTCGCTTTCGGTGAAAAAGCGGATTGGTCTCGTGAGGGATTGCCCGAGAATCCACGTTTAAGCGATTGGGAAGCCTGGCTTTCTGATCATCCCGATAGCTATTGGGCGTTACGAGCGACGGCAGAGGCGTATGTCGCTGCAGGGCAGTTCGAAAAAGCCAAGGTGGCGCTCGAGAGACTAAGGGATCTGGAAACATTGACGGGAGAACGCGGCGGACCGCTTGAGCTTCTGGCGCAGGTATATCAAAAGCTTGGGGACACCAAATCCGAGCGAGCGGTGCTGGCGGAGACGGTTGCCAAGTCGAGTGATGCATTGCCTTCGTTGCGACGACTGATCGAATTGTCAACCGAGGGCGGTGAATGGGAATCTGTTCAAAAATACGCGTCCAACCTGATCGCTATCAATCCGATGTTGCCAGAGGGACAAGCCGCGCTGGCCGACGCGGCTGAACAGCAAGATGGGTTTTCAGATGCACTGGGTGCGCTGCAAGCTTTGTCTCGCATGGACCCAGTGGATCCCGCGTCGATCGATTTCCGAATGGCACGCGCACTGAAGCAAATGGGCTCACTGGAAGAGTCCAGACACCACGTTCTGCGTGCCTTGCTTGAGGCCCCACGATACCGGGAAGCGCACGAACTGTTGCTCGAATTAACGGGGCAGGATGACTCACCAGAAGAAGCTGCGGTCACGGGACCGTCCGATGAAAATCAGTCGGACGCCCACCAGTCAGGTGAAGGCGGGCAGTCTGGTAAAGCCCACAGGGAAACGGCAAACAGCCCCAAGAGCAAGCAGGCTGGGGAAAATGCAGACCACAGCCTGAGCACTGAACCAGACGCTAAAGTGGTAGTTGAAGTGGGTGAAAATTCAGGTCAGGAGCGTCGCGACCAAAGTAACCCACAACCCGATGATGTACAAAAGAAGGCGTCGCAGCAAGTAGAGCCACGGCCAAGCGATGCAGGGCAAGACGCGGAAATACTCTCCAGTGAAACCGGTTCAAACGAGGAGAAATCGAAATGATAGGGATGTCTTCGATGAGACAGGTGCGTTGGTGGTGGAGCGGCATCGGAATTGTTGTCCTACTGTCGACATCACTTGCGGTTGCCCAGCGCGGAGGACGTTGGTGGCAGAACGGTGGAATCGAAACCGGACGCAATGGTGTGCCGGACTGGGGGATTAACGAGGACTTCAAACGGGATGTCTTTACTTTCGTCCGGATCAAGTATGAATCGGTGGGAGGACGCGGTCGTGGTGGTTGGCGTACCGACTATCGAGACAGTGATCTCAATTTTTCTTTGCGGTTGCAACAACTGACCTCTCTCAAGGTCAATCCCGAACCGATTGTGCTGGAGCTGACGGATGACCGACTTTTCGATTACCCGTTCATCTACATCATTGAGCCGGGTGCTCTCTACTTCAGCGAGGCCGAGGTGAAAGCTCTTCGGCGTTATTGTTTGAATGGTGGCTTTCTGATGGTCGACGATTTTTGGGGCGACTATCAGTATGAAAATCTGCGGCAACAGCTAGCTCGTGTTTTCCCTGATCGTACACCGTTTGAAGTACCGCTGTCACATGAGATTTTTCAGTGTGTTTACCCGCTGAAAGAAAAGCCCCAAGTGCCTGCCATCAACGCGGCCTATCGCATGCAGAATGGTGAAGTCGGTACTTGGGAGAATGCCTGGGATGGCAGTGACACGCGGACACCACACTATCGAGCTATCACCGATGACAAAGACCGCATTATGGTCTTCATTTGCCATAACACGGATTTGGGTGATGGGTGGGAACGCGAGGGTGAAGATCCTTGGTACTTTGAAGAGTTCTCAGTCAAGAAAGCATATCCCATGGGTATCAACATTGTGACTTATGCGATGACGCATTGATGCTCCACCCGAGCTGAGACCTCTTGCTGCCTTAAACTGTCAATGCTTTACAAAAGCACACGCTTGCAGGGCCATCTGATGCAGGGTTGAAGGGTGGAATCGCTACGTAGCCGTTTGCCTGATACAGCTCGATTGCGGTGTGTTGCTGATTTCCTGTTTCTAAAACAATCCGCTCGAATCCGCGAAGACTCGCTTGGTGTTCCATTTCAGCTAGCATCAGTCGGGCAGCACCCAGCCCTCGGAATTTGGGACGCACATACATCCGTTTCAGTTCTGCTGTCTGCCGATTCAGTGGTCTCAAGCCAAGGCAGCCAAGCGGCTCATCATCAGCGATGCAAACCAGAAAGATACCTTGCGATGCTTCAAATGACTTCACATCCAAGTCGTGGATGTAATGTGGTGGGTAGTCTGCGCGTAATTCCCGTTCCAGTTCATCAACCAGTGTCAGTGCCAATCTGGAACTGATGGAGATGGATTTGACTTCCAGGTTCATGGCAAGATCGGTGGAAGTTTGTTGCGGCAGGCAGGGTTTTCTCAGGCGAAGCCAGGACTGAATTCAAGCCTTGCTGAGTTTTTCCAGTGGTACGTAGAAGCGAAGATAGCGATGGCCATCGCTGAAGCGTTCGCCTTTGGGATTCTCGACCAGAATTGTTGCACGACGTGTGATCCGGTTCACACGCCCGGTCAGGATCTTGCGGTCGTGTCGGAACCTGACCTCATCTCCGATGCGAATGTTGAACTTGGTGAGGGCACGCTCGCGTTGTGTGATTAGATCGTGGCGATAGTCGGTGTGGCCGAAATAACGATTGGCAATGGATTGAAAGCGGGCTTCATTGCAATTTCCATCATTCCAGATGAGCATCTCGATGAGGTGCACGAATTCATGTTCCGCAACGCGTTGCATTGCTTCAAGGCGATCTTTGCAGACGCGACCGGTCACCTCGGCCGGTCTGCCTTCATCCTCAAAGGTCTGGAATAAGAGCGTTGACGAAAGTATCAGTTCAAATTGCCTTGGTGCCTCGTGATCACCGTGCGGATAATGGGTGACCATCTTTCCAGCGACCCGAGTCATGCGGGACGAAAGTCCAAACGACAGGCCTTCTGCTTTCGCTACTGGCAGAATTTTTCCGTCAAAGAACAGGTCGTCGTACATCCGGATCATTCTTACCAGATCATCCCGGCCGATCCGCGTAAAGTTGGGTTGGTCGATGGAACGGCTTAGGCAGAGCGTGTTGTGGTGTATCTCACGCTGCCAAGTTGCGATCTGTTCGGCTGGAAAGGTGCGAAGCGCGACTTCGCCTGCAAGTTTGCTCAGTAGATTTCGATCGCGCGGAGCGATTTTTCCACGAAATGCCTTTGAACGGTTCACTTTTACGTGGGCCGATCGCGAGGACGGAGATTGTGATGGGCGAGTGGTGCGGGGCATCGACGTTGCGCTTCGAAAAAACTGTTCTTGTCAGTCTTAGCATAGCGAAAAGGTCGTTTTGTTTGGACAGCAGTTTTGATGTGGAACTGGACGCTGAGAAACCCGATTTTTCAGGGCTGGATGGGAATCGTGAACTCACGTTTTGCACCACCCCGCAATGCGATGATTCTTACCCGATCACCAGGTTTGTGGTTCTCAAGGCTGTAGGCAAATAATGCAGTTTCGGTCGTCAACTCGGTGTTACCATCGTACGTAACCAGAATGTCTCCTTTCCGAAGGCCAGCCCGTTTGGCCGCGGCATGTGCGTTGTATTGACCGAGATGTTCAACGAGAAGAGCCATGTCATTTTCGCCCAGATTCAATTGTGCCCGTTTTCCAGCTTCGACAGGTGCGAGTTTCATACCTCCGGTAAGCATGCGACGGTAAGCCCATGAGGTCACACGCCACGAAAGATCGCCACTTTGTCTCCATTCTGGGGGCAGTTGCAAGTCGAGGTTGACTAGGCGATTACCGCGTTTGACTGAGAGAGGCAGGCTTCCGCCGCTTGCCGGTGTTTGATGCAGTACCCACTGCACATCTGCGATTGAGATCGGATTTTGTCCGCCGATGAGCGTGATGCTGTCTCCCGGCCGAAGCCCAGACTTGGCCGCTATGGAGTTCGGTAGCACTGACTCAACCGTCGCCTTTTGTTTGGGGTCAAGGATCAAACCGAGTGTTTTCGGATGTGGGTAGGGAAACACGATGCTTTCCGGTATCCGCTTGCCTGAGTTCCAGTAGTAGGACCGCTGCGCATCACCAATTTGGTGGCAGTGGATGCAACTTTTGGAAACGTCACCGGAGTAATTCAGCTGGTCGGTGAACTTGTCTGCCAGGCTAGGATATTTTTCGGGCGTGGTGACTTCTGGTTTTCCACCACGTTTACCAGCTACCTGTTTTCGGTTCTGGGGGTAATTTCGATGCAGTTCGAGTCCCCCTTTCAGTGCCTCTGCTAAACCTTCCAGCGAGACATCCCCCAGCCATTCGGTGCGATGAGAACGCGTACCAAACCTGCCGTACACGGTTCCATCGGCATTCAGGATAAAGACGGCAAAAGACTGATCGGTGTCGTATTGAAAAAGTTCCAGATCAAGGCCATTGGTCGAGACCTGACGGGCGCAAACAAATTCATCAAGCAATGGACGAATCACGGGGTCCTGATCAACAAGTTCGTCGTCAAGCTTCACGCACTCATGGCAAGGGATGCAGCGGAGAACGACGAGGATTGGTTTCCCTGACTGCTTTGCCTCTGCAAATGCCTTGGGCAGATCGTTGTAGATCCAAAAGCCTTCCGCCATGATCTTTTTGCGATCTTCCCGTACCATCTCGTCGCGTGTTTGTGCTGTCCCGTTGACAGATGTGGCGAGGCACAAGGCAAGGAATCCGAGGATAGTCGGGATGCGGTTAACGTGGGCATTGCTGCTCATGGCGGTTTTCAAAACTCAAAAAAGGAAACGACGATCGATCTGTCCGTTGTAAGGCGTTTGACTGCCAAACATTTTACGGTGTTGAGACATTTCATTGGTCGGGAAATGGGACGTGGAGTTTACCTTTCCGGCAACGTGAGACTTTAGGTGATGATTGGTTCATCGCCTTGCTGGGCGTTGTCAGTGAATGTGTTGTCAAATGTACACCCTTGTCGTGGAGAGGACGTGTTGCCGCGATTGCATTCCGAACTGGCCTCGGCCGTTTCGTTTCAGGGCATCAAAAAGGCTCGGCTTTCAGATGGGCGTGATCAGGTCAGTCGAAGTGTAAAACTGCCTTGATGCAACCATCTTCGCGATTTGAGAACACTCGATAAGCTTCGATCGCATCAGCGGCGGGGAAATGGTGTGTGATGCACCACGAAACATCGGTGCCGCTGATTTGTGGGCTGCTTGTAAGCAAGTCCATGTAGTGTCTTGCTGGGCAGCGTCCAGTGCGATAGGTCAAATTCTTGTCATAGGCGTCTGCCGGTGAAAATGCAAAATCTGGCGTGCAGTGGCATCCGATGACTGACAGTGTTCCACCAGGTTTTACCAGTTCGTAAGCCAGACGCTGGGCCTCTGGCAGACCAACGAGTTCCATTACGCCATCAAGCCCACGTCCATGAGTGTGGATCCCGGTTTGGATCATCGCTTGTTCGGCAGAGGCGAACGTCACGGCGCCGAGTGACTCAGCTAGTTTCAGTCGAGGTCCGCACGGGTCAACCGCGAAGATCTGTTCGGCCCCCAATTGCCGGGCTGCCTGGATTGCCAATAGCCCAACGGTACCACAGCCGATGACGCCGAATGCACCTCTCTTTGAGACACCCGCCATATCTGCTGCAAAACGGCCCGTGCTCAGATTGTCACCCAATAACAACGCCGTCTCATCATCCATCCCGTTTGGAATCTGCATTAGGGTTCCGTCCGCATGCGGAACTCGCACCAAGCCTGCCTGGCCTCCATGCAAGCCTGCCTGGTTTTGTCGCCAGCCAAAAAGTTGACCAGTCGTACAGCGTGATGTCAGCCCCGCCTCGCAGAAATAGCAATGTCCACAGTTTGTGGTAAAAGGAGCGCAGACGCGAGTTCCGGTGGTGATTTGTTGAACCTCATCGCCGATGGCAACGACTTCGCCTACAAACTCGTGACCCATGACTGTTCCGTTATCCAAGCCGACCTCTCGCCCAAGAAAAGGATGCAGGTCGCTACCGCATAGACCGGCAGTTGAGACTTTGACAATCGCGTCACCCGGGGATTCGATGACCGGGTCCGCAAGTTCTCGGATTTGTACTTTGCCAATGTCCTCAAAGCAAACGCCGATCAATTCATCACCTCAGTTATGTCTTGATATTCAAAGAGCCCAGCGAAGCACATCGTTGTGCTGATTCCGTGTTGTGGGCTTCCCGGACTTCGGTTTCCGTAAAGTGAGCAAACCATGACCATTCCCGTTCAAATTGGTTGCAGGCGAAGTGTTGCATGCACGTGGAGTGGCTGATCCGTCTGGCTTGGGCCGCGGGTCTGACTGTGGTTGTCTGGGCCTATTGACGTACGAGGATTCGGAAAGCCTCGTTGAGTTGTTTCGTGATGGGGCCGGGTTTTCCCTCGCCAATTTGACGGTCATCAAGTTTGACTGCGGCAATCACTTCTGCTGCGCTTCCTGTCAGGAAGCACTCGTCAGCGGTGTAGATGTCGTGGCGGGTCAGAGCGGCTTCGATAGATTCGATCCCCATTTCGTCCGCCAGTTCCAGGACGGCGTTGCGAGTGATGCCCTCAAGGATCCCTGCTTCCACAGGCGGAGTCATTAACAGATCATTCTTAACGATAAAAATGTTGTCTCCCGTGCACTCGGCGACTTCGCCTTTGTGATTCAGCATCAGCGCTTCAACACATCCGGCCTTCAGTCCCTCCATTTTCGCCATGATGTTGTTCAGATAGTTCAGCGACTTGACGCGTGGACTGAGTGCCGCGGGATGGTTTCGTATGGTTGCAGCGGTGATCAGTTCCAGACCGTTCTGGTACAGCTCATCCGGGTACAACGTGATCTTGTCGGCAATGCAGATCACTTGAGGGTTGTCACACTTGTAGGGATCCAATCCCAACGCACCAGCGCCACGTGTGACAATCAGGCGTATATACCCCTCGTCGAGGGAATTCTTTTCAACGCACTCATTGATATCGGCGGTGAGAGCCTCGATCGTGGTTGGGATTTTCAATCCAATCGACAACGCAGATTCCCACAGTCGAATCAAATGTTGCTCGAGCCGAAAGACTTTGCCACCATAGGCTCGCATGCCCTCGAATACCCCATCCCCATAAAGAAGGCCGTGGTCATAGACGCTGATCTTTGCGTCGTCTTTGGAAAAATACTCTCCGTTGATATAGATGTGTTGGCTCATGGCAGTAGATTTAAAACGTCGTTTTGGTTGGGAGCAGTGAAGCAGTGAGTTAAGGCTAGTCAGTGCAAAGAGTCTGATCGGAATGAAAACGGATTTACGGCGGTGTGTCGTGTGGTGTTGGGGGAGAGTAAATCCGGTCGCGTTGGGTCATGTGATGAAGCTGATCGCAGTATCTGCCCTCATCTTAGCGATCAATCAACATCTGCCGAGGTGACTGCGTCAACGACGGCGTTATCAAAATAGTTGATTGACATGCCAGCATCGACCACGAGAGATTGGGCGGTAATTCCGCTGCTGCGGCCGCTGAGTAAAAATGCAGCCGTGTTGGCGACTTCATCAGTTTTCACAGCTTTGCCCCTGGGGATTACCTTTTCGGCGTACAGGTATGAATCGACGTAACCCGGTATTCCCGCTGAAGCACTGGTCTTCAGGAGTCCGGCGGCGACCGCGTTGAACCGTACATTGCTGAATCGACTGAACGACTTCGTTAGAAATGCTAGCGATGACTCTAGGGCAGCTTTGATCGGTGCCATGAAACCGTAGCTTTCGCTTGCCATCCGCGTCGTGCTGATGCCAATTGTCACGACAGACGCATCGTTTGCGAAGAGTTCCTTCAAAGCATTGCATACGTTGATGAGCGAGTACGCCGAAATATCGATGGCTTGCAGGAATTGCTCGCGAGTGGTTTCGTGGAATGGACGAATCCCCTTGGGGTAATCTGCAAAGGCGATTGAGTGGACGAGGCCGTGTAAACATACGCCAGTTTCAGTCAGTTGCCGAGCAAGTTCATCGATCTGAGATTGTTGTTCAACATCACAAATGATCATCTGCCTGTCAGCCAGCAGTTTGTTCAGGCTGTCGCGACGTGCTTCACTGCGAACGGTGTAAATGACTTGGCCACCCGACTTTTCGATCAATTGGGCGATGCGATAGGCGACGCTCTTCTTGTTGGCAACGCCCATCACCAGGAAAGTCTTGCCACGGAAGTCGAGAAAATCGAATGATGTGCTGTCAGATTGCGTGTTGTTGGTCACGTTGATTTCTCGGCGGTTGGAGGGCCGGGGTTGGCAATGCTGCACGCAAAATCGAGTCGAGCAGCAAGTTTTCCATCCAGCAGCATCTTGCCGGTCAAATAATATGCGTTGCTTACCCTCTCCTTGAGCACAACCTGAATCTCGACCGTATCTCCAGGACGCACCATTCGCTTGAATTTCACAGCGTCCATTCGAGTTGCAACTGGGACTGTTCCGTCAGCAGTTGGGGTATTTACGGTAGAATGCTTCGGATCTGAGTTGGGTTCAATTTCCTGTGTCACAGCCGCTTGCATCGTATCGGCAGAAAGCAGAATAGCACCTGCTTGAAGGCAACATTCACATTGAATCACCCCTGGCACGATGGGCTGGCCGGGAAAGTGACCCTGCACAAAGAAGTCGTCCTCGTGGAATGTTTTGCGACAGACAATTTTGTCTTCGCTTCGAGATACGATCTCATCCACCAAAAGCATGGGCTTGCGATGCGGGATGAACTGTTCGATTTCGTGGGTATTCATTCGCCTATCAGACGATACTTGGCTGGGACACGTCAAGCGGGTCAGTTTGCTTCTCGTGGAAACCGCAGAATTTGGGTTGTCTTGAGGCAAAAAATCGGGTGAGTTGAGTTTTAGCGGCTGGGAGTGATGAAGCGGCCGCCACGTCCCTAAGGAGCTTCATTGCTTTCTATCTGGAATTCGGCTTCCATCGTGTCCGAGTTCTGAGTCGTCCGGGCGGGTGGAGCGTAGATACGGTTTGGAATCACGGCGGGAAGGTCGATGCTTTTTTGTTGGATGTCCGTTTTGGCATATGGGAAATGCTTATCCTGCCTCGGCTGGAGTCGCCTCCGCTTTTCTGGTGGAGGGGCAGGAATCAAGGGCAAGGTCTTCTATGATTCGCCAATGGCCGTGGCATTTCGAAATGCCATCGGTCCCCATGTGGCATCTGGTTTGATCTGTGAGGCGACCGGAAACGCGGTGGCACATCGTGGCGGGCCACATCGTGAATGCTCAGAGTGTTGTGTTGCACTGGTGCTGCGTGGCTGCGTCATCTGGGGACTCTGCATCTGCCAACCTTGCCTCCATCTTGTTATCCTGTTGAAGTACTTATTCCTTGATGCGTGTGCGTGGAAAGGATTTGTTCGGCGGCCTTGGCGGTTCCTTGCTTGGACATGAACCGGTGAGCTTTGTTTTCCATCGTCGCTTCAGAAGCTGACGACTGACCTTCAACCTGATTCTCCTTTGATTCGTTCATGACAACCTATTATGCCAATGGCAGCGAGACGAACTCACTAACCACAGACGATTTGCGTGATGCACTGCGACTGACATTCGAGAAAATAGGGGACCGCCAGAAGGTGCTGCTGTTGCCTCCTGACCACACGCGATTATTTAGTCGAGCGGGAGAGATGACCGTTCTTTGTCGCGAATTGTTAGGTGATGCAGTTACCGACATCATGCCAGCGTTGGGCACACATTCGGCAATGAATCCAGAACAATTGTCTCACATGTTTCCTGGTGTGCCATTGGATCTTTTTCGGCCGCACCGCTGGCGGGATGATGTGGTGACTTTGGGTGAAGTGCCTGCTTCTTATGTGTCGCAAGTGACCGGTGGCCTATACGACAAGCCTTGGAAAGCACAGGTCAATCGTATGCTCAGAGATGGTGGGCACGATTTGATTTTTTCGCTGGGGCAGGTGGTGCCACATGAAGTGATTGGCATGGCCAATTACAACAAGAATGTGTTCGTTGGCACCGGCGGCGCGGAGGGGATCAACGAGAGTCATTATCTGAGCGCTGTGTACGGTATCGAACAGACACTGGGCCGAGCCAATACGCCTTTGCGACAGATTCTCAACCATGCTCAGGATGAGTTCTGTCAGTCTTTGCCGCTGTTGTACGCACTGACTGTGATTCAGCAGATGCCTGATGGTAAGTTGCACACGCGGGGACTGTTCATTGGTGATGACCACGAGACGTTCTTTCAGGCAGCGGAACTCGCTAAGCAAGTCAATATCACGCACCTCGAGCGCGCTCCACAGCACGTGGTTGCCTACCTTGATCCCGCCGAATTCAAGAGTACCTGGCTGGGTAACAAAGCGATCTATCGAACTCGATTGGCGATCGCAACTGGGGGGCGTCTGACTGTCTTAGGGCCCGCTGTGGAAGAATTTGGCGAAGATCAGCAAATCGATGCATTGATTCGAAAGTATGGATACCGGACCAAGGCTGAGATCATCGACTTGTTC
>JAPOKD010000688.1 GCA_029977825.1 Planctomycetota bacterium
AACCAATACGAAAACTTAGCCTGTTGCCACAGCCCGTGATGCGTCAAGCTTGGCTCAAAACCGAGAAAATTGCGGCAAAAATCGACTGAATCGCTCCCAATGAAAAATTCCAACCTTTTTTGTGAGGGAGCCAGGCTGACTCTCGTTGTATGAGATGTACCACGTCGCTTCTCCCTCGATCAGGAAACTCATCATGTTCAAATCCCAAACTTCCAGCAATCAATCCAACCCGAAACATTATCGCAAGGCATGCCTGACACTTGCTGCCTACCTGATTCCCTGCCTCACGCTCTCAACGTTGCTCTCGAAACAAGCAAACGCCCAAGCGGCCTACTGGCAGGTGAGTGGCCACATTGTGGACGTTAACAATACCCCTTTCCCGTTTCAGGAAATCCGTGTGCGGAGCCGACTGACAAGCTTTTCCGGGTGGGGCCTTGGCGGCACACCAACATATGTACAACACCCATGGGGTGCATATTGGGCAAGCCCCGCCAGCGTGCACCTTACCGATGCAAATGGATTTTTCAGGGTGGCAAAAACGCTGCCCTTCCTCAATCCTAACCTACAACGAGACATTTCAATCGAGGCCCGTGGCAGCTTTCAACAGTGGGTAGAAATTGCCCTGTTCACCAACGTCGGCGTTAACGATCGCACGAGTGTCAATGGGAACCAATGGCGTTTTGACCTTGGTGATATATCGACCAACCTGCTGCGTATTGATCCTGATACCAGCCTACAAAGCAAAGATAGCAACAAAACGTTCCAGTTTGATCCAGACCACTTTGATCTTCGAGAGCTCGACGACGATACATTTGGGAACGAGGAAGAGGTAAAGATCGAGGAAGTTCCCCAAGGCTTTTTTGGCAATATTGATCTCGAAATCGTCGAGACTCTTGTGGTGAATCGCGATAACCAGGACCCAACAGATGGAATCACAACGTCGTACGTAACGGTCCGCAACAATGGAACCACTCGCTACGATAAAAGCATCAGCGAAGCCATTCTGACTCTGACGCTACCTCACTTGCCCGAGGACGCAATCAACTCCTGGCACAAAGTGATTCCTTCTCTTGATCCAGGCGAAGAAAAAGAAGTTGTGATGTACAACGGCAATTTCCAGACGGATCAGGCTCAGAATAGCCCATGGGATTCCTACGAGATCATCTATGAAGTTGACTCCACCAGCGTGATATTTGAATCCAACGAGAGCAACAACATCCACAACGGTTGGTACACACCAGGTTCCGAAACTTACAACTAAGCTTCACTGAAGAATACACAAGGCTGGAAAGCAAACATCTCGCAACAGCCCGCATCACTCATGATGCGGGCTGTTTTCATGCTCATCTGGTAGCGGCCAACTGTTCAGCCAAAGAAACAGCAACACCCACAGCCTGACCGACCACGAGACACGCGAACGCTCAGAGATAGCAGCAAGTGACGTGGGACAACACTTGCACATCACCGCGGCCGTTGTACCGCTACCTGAATGCAACTTGGCCAGAGTACACTGAGAAGTTCAAAATCAAGGAAGTCAAATTTCACACTGGAAACCTGATGTCTGAAAGCAAGCTGACTCGACGTAACGTTCTCAAGGCAACGGGCGCCGCCACAGCAGCCTCCGCAGTCGTCCTCGGATCGGACCAAACGAGCGAGGCCGCAGAAAACAAAAAACGCAGTCCCCGATGCACCAGCAAGCATTCAGCTATCACCTGCACAACAGAAACTGGAACAACTGCGGGAAGAGCACTTGGCAAGTGAATTTAAAGACAAGACTGCATTAGCCGCAGTCAACACAATGATTGCTCACCCAAATGTAAATCATATTCCGGTCATGACCGGCGGCGTCAGCCGAGAACAACTCCGGCATTTCTACGGAAACTACTTCATTCCGCAAATGCTTCAAGATACTGAAATTGTTCCCATTTCACGCACGATCGGAAACGACAGAATTGTGGACGAGTTCGTCTTCAAGTTCACGCACTCAGTCCAGATGGATTGGCTGTTGCCGGGAGTTGCCCCGACCAACAAACCCGTCGAAGTTGTCAAAGTGGTGATCGTTCAATTCGAAGATGGAAAAATCAAATCAGAGCGTATTCACTGGGACCAAGCATCGGTACTGGTGCAGATTGGACTCATCGAACCAGCGGAACTGCCTGTCGCTGGCGTCGCTACGGCACGCAAAGCACTAGATTCTGAACTACCTTCCAACGAATTGATGAAACGCACGATCGACGACCCTTAACTATAAACACGCCCCATCACCGACCAGCGCGGGGCCGAACTTTCGTACGTGCACCGCTTCAGTTGCATTTCTCTCAACCGCCTTTCTCGCGAATGGATCACTTCATCGAGTGACACTGATAGAACATCCCGGATCACACTGCGAGAATCCGCGATTGCGATCACAACCCCAACGCTTCGCTGGCCGATTTGTGAAACGACTTACGAATTTCTGAACCGTCACTGTTGGGCAGATCGGCGCGTTGAATCATGAGAACGTAAATGGTTTGTGTTTCAGGATCGACCCAACCCTGAGTACCAAAGGCTCCACCGTGGCCATAAGTTCCCGGCGAAAGTGCCTCGGTGACCCCTTGTGGCTTGCGGACAATGCACCATCCCAATCCCCAAGAATTCCCAGGCGTAAAACCTGTTAACAGGGCTCCAGTCTGTGGTGATGTCGTCTGCTTGATGGCTTCCCTTGACACGATTCTGTCACCCTTCCGCAGTTGCCCACCACTCAGGATCATCTGATAGAAACGGAAGAGATCACGAGCGGTCGAAAAGAGCCCACCTGACGGATTGGCCCCTTTGACACTCGATGGATCGACGATGCGGTTATCAGTCACTGCAAGTGTTTTAGTTTTATCATCCATGCAGTAAATCGATGCGAGCCGGGCCTGCTGTTTTTCTGTTGGAAAGAACGTCGTGTTATTCATTTGGAGCGGAGTAAAAATTCTTTCGTCAACGAATTCTTCAAACGGTTTCTCGGCCACAATTTCAACAATCCGTCCGGCCACATTCAAACCCGGACTGTACTGCCATCGCGTTCCAGGGTCAAAACTCAGCGGACGTGTGGCAAGTTGGTCCACGGCAGCTTTCAGTGACGAATCAAAAACCTGATTCCCAGCGAGGCCTGACGTGTGCGTTATCGCATCTCGTATCGTGATTTCGCGTTTGGGCGCACTCCCCTCTTTTAGCTTGACGCTTTTAAACTCTGGCAGGTAAGTGCTCACCTTGTCGTCGATATTGAGCTTGCCTTCATCCTGCAAGATCATCACAGCCGTCGCAGTGACAGGCTTGGTCATGGATGCGATGGAAAACATTTTGAATGTTTGCATCTTGTTTCCTGATTCCAAATCGGAGGAACCTACAGCTCCAAGATGCACCAGTTTTCCGCCATGCCCAACCAGAGTGACTGCACCTGAGATTTGACCTTCATCCACAAATCGCTGCATCTCAAGATTGACCGACTCGAATACCGGTAAGTCTGGCTTGTCACTTGCCTGCTGGGCCCAGCAGGAACTGAGCAACAAGCATGGAAAAGCGATGCCGCAAGACAGGATACGATGAACCATTGCAAGAATTCCTGCGGGAAGGTGGGTCGAACAGAGCCAATTATGACGTTTCTGAATGCTATCGCAGCGACAGCGAAGGACGGCGTGGTGGATTCTTGGCAATGGAAGCTTGTCTGTCCAGTACTGCCGACGACCCAGTACTGCCGACGACCCAGTACTGCCGACAACCAAGTACTGCCGACAAC
>JAPOKD010000371.1 GCA_029977825.1 Planctomycetota bacterium
GTTTCTGATCGTGGTGCATCGATCCGAATCCCAATCCACACAGTCGAAGCTGGCTGGAAAGGCTGGCTTGAGGATCGTCGCCCCGCATCCAATGCGGACCCATACATGGTTGCCAGCGCGATTGTCACCACAGTCAAGAATGCGGACATTTCCGCCGCGGTCTGAGCTTCTGCCAGCCCGTGACACCACAGGATTACCCGGCAATGCACTGGCATTGCCGGGTTTTTTCTTGCATTTTTTTTCTGACGGGACAGATTTCTGCTGCCTTTCGACGTGCTCAGCAAATCTCGAATCGCGCTATAATGGGGCGATGCAAAGCGAACCGAACATCATTCTGTCGGGAACCGATCCCGACCTGCCTGCTCACGTCGCTGAGGGCTTGGGACGCTACACGGGATTCCGCGACATGGCGCAGGGTGGATGTGCCACGCTGCGATCCTGCTTTGACCCGGTCACGGGCCGTACGGTTGCCATCAAGACATTGCCGCCGTCGCTATGCCACGACCATCGGGAGCGACGACGATTACTGCGCGAAGCCAGAGTGACGGCCCAGCTGCAACACCCAAATACCGTCCCGGTCTATGACATAGGCGACGATGCTGACCAAGGCATCTACTTTGTCATGAAGCGGATTTCTGGGGAAAACCTGTTCGAAATCCTGAAACGCATCGCACGTGGCGATGAGGCCACCGCAGCTGCCTTCCCGATCTCGCGCCGCATTGAAATCGTCGCCTACGCTTGTCAGGCACTCGCCTACGCGCATGCCCGCGGGGTGATCCATCGTGACGTCAAACCCGAAAACATTTGGGTCGGAAACTTTGGCGAAGTCATCCTACTTGACTGGGGTGTCGCCAAAGTCTGGGGACACGCCGATGACAATGAACCCGTCAGCAGGAGCGTTCTCAAATCAGACGACACAGAAGACCGGCAACTGCAAACCCTGACAGCCGGAGGACAGCGGCCTGGAACCCCGCTTTACATGTCACCGGAACAGGTTCAGGGAAGTCGCTCACTGGACGAACGCAGCGATATTTTCAGCGCTGGCGTATGTCTATACGAGGTATTGGCGATTCGTGAACCATTTCGCGGGCGCACCATTGATGAGACATTTGACAACATCAAGCATTTGCAAGTGGAACCACCAAGCGTCCGATCTCCAGATCAAAGGATTCCCACGCAAGCTGACCAAGTGGTAGCCAAAGCGCTCCAGAAACGCCCTGGAGACCGATTCCAATCGATGAGAGACTTGATTGCGGCTTTACGGGACATCGAGGCCTGATCTGCTGGACTTGCCCGGTAACATCGGTTCTGGCTCTGAACAGCAGGGCAAATTGCCGGGCACATCGGGGCAATTTTTCAGGAATAGCTTTTCAGGAATAGCGGGAACCTCTGATGGTTCCGACGCACTCGAAACATGCTGCCTGGCGTGCTCAAGCGGTGGAACTTGGACACATTGTTGGAACTTGGTGGCAATATCCTAAAAGCTGATCTGGACCCCTGCCGAACATTTGGTAAACTCCCCGCCTCATGTGGCGAACCTGCCTGTTTCGATTGAGCTCTCCAAGGGAGCTTGAATGAAGGTTCAATCGCGTAGCGAATGAACCGGCCGGGGTGGAGAACACCACATGAAAGTAAGTTGTAAGTCATTGACACAAAACAACTTGCCAGCGTAGCTCAGTTGGCAGAGCAGCTGATTTGTAATCAGCCGGTCGCGGGTTCGAATCCCTCCGCTGGCTCTTTTTAAAGAGAAGTGCAAGAAGTCAGGGCATCGTCAAGAGAGGAAAGAAAGCTTAATCGCAGAGCAAAACGGCACGATTTAACAGACAAGCAAGAGATTTTTGGGGGTTTGCCCGAGTGGTTAAAGGGGGCGGACTGTAAATCCGTTGGCTACGCCTACACAGGTTCAAATCCTGTAGCCCCCACTTTGAAGTATACGCGTGTACTGCCGGCCACTGTCTCTGCAACGTGCAATTGCCGAACCAGATTCCTCGGTAATTGAGGCAAAAGCGACAATTCAGGGATCGCGAGTGATAGACAGCTGACGATTTGTTCGTCACGATCCATCATCTCAACGATTCTTACCGCGGGTGTAGCTCAATGGTAGAGCAGCAGCCTTCCAAGCTGAATACGAGGGTTCGATTCCCTTCACCCGCTTGTCAACAAGCTGCTGTAGCTCAGTGGTAGAGCACTTCCTTGGTAAGGAAGAGGTCATGGGTTCAAGTCCCATCAGCAGCTCTTTGGCGGCTGCTCGTTCCGAGCATTGCTTTCAACTGTGATGGGAAAGCTGTGATTTATTCAGTTTTTGCGAATCAGTGATTGCAAGAATCGGTTGATTCCGCAACAACTATGGTCACCAAATCTGGCAACTGAGTACAGATTCGGTGGTTTTTGGAAGAAGAGCAATTGTGTAGACAACGCTTCCCGCAGTGGGACGCGTGATTTTGACATTCGTTTCAACACTGATTGAACGAGCTAGACCAGTGCGGCTGGATTGACGGCGGTCAAACCGTGGGTGTGAACACGGGCGTTATCAATCTGGGCTGATCCGGAGCGTATCTCTGGTCAGTAATGGCACGGTCGGATGCAGGTGAATTAGAAATGGCTAAGGCAACTTTTGAACGGACCAAGCCCCACGTTAACGTTGGGACGATCGGCCACATTGACCACGGTAAAACAACCACCACCGGTGCTATCCTCGCAGTGCAAGCTGCCAAAGGCTTAGCCGAAGCGAAGGGTTACTCGGATATCGCCAAGGGCGGTACCGTACGTGACGATACCAAGACAGTGACGATCGCGGTGGCACACGTTGAGTACGAGACGGAGAACCGTCACTATGCTCACATCGACTGCCCCGGACACGCTGACTTTATCAAGAACATGATCACCGGTGCTGCCCAGATGGATGGTGCGATTCTGGTGGTGTCGGCTGCTGACGGTCCCATGCCTCAGACCAAAGAGCACGTTTTGCTCGGTCGTCAGGTTGGTGTGCCTTACATCGTTGTCTTCCTGAACAAGTGCGACCTCGTCGATGACGAAGAACTGCTGGAACTGGTTGAGCTTGAAGCTCGCGAGTTGCTCAGCAAGTACGACTTCCCCGGGGACGATGTTCCTGTGGTTCGTGGTTCAGCACTGCCCGCATACAACAGCCCTGCAGATCCCGATGCCAGCAAGTGCATCAGCGACCTGATGGACGCGTTGGACGAGTACATTCCTGAGCCTGTCCGCGAAGACGACAAGCCATTCCTGATGGCAATCGAGGACGTCTTCTCGATCGAAGGTCGTGGTACGGTTGCAACCGGCCGTATTGAGCGCGGAGTTGTCAAGGTTGGTGAAGAAGTTGAAATCGTCGGATTGTCAGCTGAATCAACCAAAACCACCTGCACCGGCGTCGAAATGTTCCGCAAGGAAATGGGCGAAGGTCGCTCGGGTGATAACGTGGGATGCCTGCTTCGTGGTATCAAGCGTGAAGACATCCAGCGTGGTCAGTGCTTGGCAAAACCAGGCAGCATCACTCCTCACACCAAGTTCGAGGCAGAGGTTTACTGCCTGAGCAAAGATGAGGGTGGTCGACACACACCATTCTTCAGTGGCTACCGTCCTCAGTTCTACTTCCGCACAACGGACGTCACAGGAACTGCGGACCTGGTCGGTGCTGAAATGTGCATGCCAGGCGACAATGTCAAAGTGACTGTTGAACTTCACAAGCCGATTGCGATGGATGATGGTGTCCGCTTCGCGATTCGCGAAGGTGGTAAAACCGTTGGCTCGGGTGTTGTCACCAAGATCATCGAGTAAAAGCGTGTGACCAGATTTCCACGCAAAAACGGGTAAATTGCTCGTAATTCCGATGGCCAGCGAAGCATTTGACTTCGTTGGTCATTGGTTATTTAGGGCGTTTCCTGTACGATCATGGGTCACCAACCGGGTGCCCCCTGAGTCGAAGGGGTGTAGCTCAATTGGCAGAGCACTGGTTTCCAAAACCAGCGGTTGCGGGTTCAAGTCCCTCCGCCCCTGCTTTGAATTGGAATAGAAACAGATCAACAGGCCGCTTCGATCTCCCGCGTGAAGGGGAGACAGCTGGCTTGGACAGAAATAGTTGCGTTATCGTAAAGTCAATCATCACGGACGGATGATTGATCCATTACACATTCAGGAGCAGACAGGTGTCACGAGACATTGCGGCAACCGAAAATGGTTCACTCATCGGATCCATGCTTGGTGAACTTGCCAGAACAAAAGTCTACAAGCCAAACCAGGGACGAATTGTCCGACAACTGACTGCGTTGGCGATCTGGGTGATCGTCGGACTCGGCTGTTGGTCTCTGCACGGGACTCTGCGAGGGAGTGGATGGTTCACGGAAAGCAATGAGTTGCTGATTCCGGTAATTTCCCTGGGGTTACTGTTTTTTGGAGCCTGGTTTGGCTATCGTGCGGTCAATCTCCCCAGCTTCGCCGACTTTCTGATCGCAGTCGAAGCAGAGATGAACAAAGTGACTTGGCCGAGCAAGGACGAACTGGTTCGTGCTGCGATTGTGGTGATCTTCACCATTTTCTTTCTGGCAATCTCACTCTTCCTGTTTGACATTATTTGGCAACAAGTTTTCGTCACGCTCGGAGTAACGACCTGACACTCGCTACTTTGTTATTAAGATGGTGTCTCATCCCCACATCGATCACTATTTCCTAACAGCGTTGAAAACGTGAACGAAGCCGAAACCTCAGACGATCCCCAAAACACTCCGGATGCCGGCGAACCGGCAGCAGCGGAAACACCGAGCACTGACGGTGAGTCCACGGAGACGGTGACGGAAGCAGCCGCAGCGCCGGCACCTCCACCTCCAGCACCTGTTGAAACGAACAAACCAGCCACCGAGCCCCAAGAGGGTGGCACGATGGAGTGGTACATTCTCAAGGTTGCTTTCAACCGCGAGGATTCCATCGCTGACGCGCTGCGAAAACGCGTCAAGATGGAAGGAATGGCAGAGTTCTTCGGTGACGTTGTTGTGCCCACCGAAGATGTTGCCACCTTCACACGGGCAGGGCAAAGACGTGTCTCCAAACGAAAGCTGTTGCCCGGCTACATCATGGTCAACATGCTGATCAATGATGACACGTGGTTTCTGGTTCGGGAAACCAATGGTATCAGCGACTTCACCGGTGCGGCTGGCAAGCCCATGCCGATGGAACCTTCGGACATCGAGCGGTTCATTACCCGCCCAAGCGAAACAGAAGAGGAAGAAGCCCCCATCAAGATTGGGATCCCGTTCAAAGTGGGAGACCGTGTCCGTGTCAAAGAGGGGAACTTCGAAAATCAGGAAGGCGATGTCGATGCCGTCGACGAAGCCAATGGCCGAGTCACGGTCATCATCAATATTTTCGGCCGCAGTGTACCCATGGAACTGGATCACTGGCAGGTTGAACCGCTCTAAGGCTGGAAGCGGAACGCAGCAAGGTGCGGCATCGATAGCCGCAACAGCCTCGCTGCACATTGCGACAAGTAACTATTGAAACAACTACTGAAACACAGACAACCGATTTCGAGACATGGCAAAGCAAGTAACAGGTCAGGCAAAATTCCAGGTCCCCGGCGGACAAGCCACTCCAGCACCTCCAGTCGGTACTTCCCTCGGTAAGTACGGCGTGAATCTTGGACAATTCGTTCAGGCCTTCAACGACCGCACCAAGGAATACAGTGGTACACCGATTCCCGTCATTGTCACCGTCTACAATGACCGCAGCTTTGACTTTGTCACCAAGAGTCCGCCTGCCGCGTCTCTGCTAAAGCAAGCAGCAGGTATAGCCAAGGGCAGTGGTGTCCCCAACAAGACAAAAGTGGCAAAGGTCACCCGTGATCAATGCAAGGACATCGCTGAAAAGAAAATGGCCGA
>JAPOKD010000451.1 GCA_029977825.1 Planctomycetota bacterium
CATGCGTCAGTTAACGTTCCTTTTCGTTCTTTTCATGGTGTTCACCGCAAGTGCGGCAGCAGGCGATCGGCCCAATGTTGTCATCGTTCTTGTGGACGATATGGGCTTGCATGATCTGTCCGTTGAGGGGAGCACCTTCTATCAAAGTCCGAATATTGATCGACTAGCGCGGGGAGGGATGCGGTTCACGCAGGGCTATGCAACGTGCCGCGTCTGCAGTCCCTCACGTGCGAGTATTCAGTTGGGGCAATTCACAGCCCGGCATGGGGTGACGAACTGGATCGGCGCAAGATCGGGTACGGAATGGAAACGCGAAGATCGTTTATTGCCCGCCGAGTATGTTCGTGCTTTACCTGCTGGTGATGTTTCGATTGCCGAGGCGATGAAAGAAGCTGGTTACCGAACATTCTTTGCGGGTAAGTGGCACCTCGGTGGAGAAGGTTCGCTGCCCACAGACCATGGGTACGATATCAACATCGGCGGACATCATCGGGGTAGTCCGCCTGGTGGATTTTTTGCTCCCTTTGGAAATCCACAAATGGAGGATGGGCCAGATGGCGAGTCGTTGACAATGCGTTTAGGGCGGGAAACTGCCGACTTCATTCGAGAAAATCGCAAACAACCCTTTTTCGCGATGTTGTCATTTTACAGCGTGCATGCGCCTGTTCAGACCAGTCGAGACCTTTGGTCCAAGTATCAAATTGCTGCCGCTCAATTACCCAGGGTGGCGAATCGCTTCAAAATCGATCGGACGTTACCCGTGCGTCAGGTACAGGATCATCCGGTTTATGCGGGGATGGTTGAGACGACCGACCGCGCGGTCGGTGAGGTGTTGAATGCTCTTGATGAGACCGGTTTGGACAAGTCCACCATTGTTATTTTCACCAGTGATAATGGCGGCGTTTCCTCCGGTGATGCCTATGCCACAAGCAACCTTCCTCTTCGGGGCGGAAAAGGTCGCCAGTGGGAAGGTGGAATCAGAGAACCTTTCTATATTCGTTACCCACCAGTGACTCAGGCCAAGACAACCTGTAGCGTGCCCGTCACGGGAGCCGATTTTTACCCCACGGTTCTCGAATTGTGCGGTCTTGAAGCACGGCCTGAACAGCACATCGATGGAGTCTCTCTGGTTCCGTTGCTCAAAAAACAGTCGATTCCAGATCGGCCGCTGTATTGGCACTACCCGCATTATGACAATCAGGGTGGGGAGCCTAGTTCTCTGTTCAGAGATGGCGACTGGAAGCTCATTCATTATTACGAGGATGGACGGAATGAGCTTTATGACCTGGGTGTGGACCCATCAGAGGTCAGTGATTTGTCACTGACGCATCCCGTTCGTACCGCAAAAATGTGGAAACAGCTGCAGGGGTGGTTGAAATCGGTGGATGCACGTTTTCCCGAGCCCGATCCGCGTTATTCGGCCGCAAAGACGGAAGCAAAGTTTCGCCGAATTCAAACCGAGCTCAAACAGCGGTTGGAGCAATCGCACGCCAAAATGCTTGAATCCGATTGGAAACCCAACGCTACCTGGTGGGGAAGCATAGTGACTCAGGACTAGGACGGCCGGTTCTATCGATCGTGTCGCCAGCGTTTTCCTCATAATCCCTACAAGCGTGTCTGCTACTGCCGCAGAAGCGGTGAAACTGGAACAATTATCCTCACCCACTTCACCTGAGTAACCCATGCTTCAGCAACAGCCGGCCGTTCCGGTTTGATACTGAGTGCCTCTGCTCTTATGACGGTTTGATGAGTTCCAGTTTTGACCAACCCGACGAAGGTGCTTTCTGGGGATGGAATTACGGAAAGGTCCGCACGACAGATGATATTTTGTCGGATGTCGATGCAGCCTTGAATTTACTTGAGCAGGTGATCGAGTCCGAGGTCGCTGCTTCCCCGTTCCCCGAGTCAGGTAATTCTGATCAGATTGCTCTATTAAATGGGGACTTGTGTACAGATATCGAGTTTCCTCATCCTGCCGCCCTGAATCCAGCTTTCTCCAGAATCGGCGATCCTCTTTGGGTAGCAGCCCAGAACTTCTTGCTTCAGCAGGTTGCCTTCGTCCGGGATGCTGTATCAATCGCCATTGTCACCGGTCAGTGTGAACAGTGCACGTCCAAGGTTGATTGGGCGGGCAGCTATCTTGATGAAGCCAGCGTGCCGCGGGGAAGTTCGGCGAAATCAAGCCACGACGATGGTTCGCGGGCAGCAGCTGGGCTTGGGCTTCCTTACCAGCAGATCCGTATAGAGTCGCGTCGAATGACTGATATTCTTTGCAGCCAATGTCATCCATGCGGGCAACAATACAGTCTATGGCTGAATACTGCCCAAGCAGTCATTCGACCATCAGCAGATCAAAAATCTGACGCTCAGACTGCCAGTTCGACCAGAGGTTTGAGTTCGAACAGAGGCTCAGGGCAACGGGATGACCTGCTGTTTCCCGTTGCGTTGGGCATTGAGACTAACACTATTTATGTAGTTTTTGACGGATTTCAGTTCATCAAGGTTCCGTCCGCAGCGAAAGATGCGGATGCGTCAAAGACGCCTGCAACCGCGAGCGGCCGAGCAGGGGCAGTAGGGTCTCGCGGTAACTCGGGAAGCTCTCGCGACGAGAAGAATACGCCCGCCATGCAGCATCGCGATGTGACGCGTTGGGGCCCCCACTGGGTAAGCGGGAGGCAAGCTGAGAGAAACAGCTCGCACTCGGGCGAATTGAGTTCTTCAGAAGCTAGCCGGGAAGATTGCGTTGATAACGGGGCTTCTCAGCGGGGGGCAGATCAACATCGTGTTCTTCCTGAAAGCGACGCCGCTCGATCGCGTCCGCGTAAAACCGTAACCAGGTCTCGTTATCCTCGATGCAGCGCCATTCCAGAAACTTGCCGGGCAACTCCACCTTCTTCTCGCAACAGTGCAGGATGTCACGATAGACAATCATGTAAAGTTCGCGATCAGAAAGATGGTCTGTAAACCGTAGCACCACTTTCTGGGAGTACAGCCGTCCAATCGTCTGCTTCAGCACCTGCGACAGTGTTTCGTCGTCAAGTGAATCGGGAGCCGGTAGCTCCATTGCCGGGCTAAACCAATTGGCGATGGGCAAGGCCGGAGCCCGCTCCCAAGCCAACATCGACGCCAGGTATTCGTTCTCGGTACGAAGCGACATCCGCGTTATGGACGGGTCGTCAATCGACTCGTCCCGATACGGTTCAAGCTCGTCTCGCAAGCGGGCGTTGGCCAGCAGCAGGTCGACTTCGTCGATTGCCGGTCGGCTGGTCTCGCTTGTGTCCATGATCAGGTGCCTCAGATGAGTTCTCTTCTTTCACTTCAGGCGTTTGCGGGCAGCTCGGCTTGTGCCAACACCGCATCGGCCATCACAGAACCGATCCTATCCGTCTGAGCCGGCTTCTCAACGTGCTTTTGAGTCAAAATGGGTGTTTGGCCAGAAATTCGAATAGCGGTCCATGTCCTGACCGTTACGAGCGGAAACGTTTATCAGTTTCTGCCGATTTTTCCGCTTTGTGGCTGAAGAACAACATCGCGCAACAGCATGCATAACCTATGCATTCGATTGGTTTTAACGGCAATGACATGCAACAGCCGCGAATGGTGGTTTGGCTGGCGTTCCCGCCTAGCTGTCGGCCGTCGTTCGCTCGTAAAGTTTGGCATGTTTGTCGACCATTTTTGCAACAGTGAATTCTGATGCGATCCGGTCGCGTGCGTTGGAGCCGAGACGTCTCGCTTCGTCCTCGTGGTCGAGGATTTCGTTCGTCTGGCGGGCAAAGTCGGCGGTGTCACCGAGCTTCACCAATCGGCCTGTCTGTTGATCGATTACCAGGTCCCGGTTTCCCGCGATATTTGAAGCGATGACTGGAAGACCAGCTTGCATTGCTTCGATCACCGAATTGCTTTGTCCCTCGTATTCGCTACCGATCCAATAGGCATCTGCATGGGGCAAGAGATTGGTTACATCGTCACGCTGCCCACAAAAACGGACATGGTCGGGGATCGTCACTGCATCTCGGTGCCTGAGTAGTTCGCCCTTCTGTGGTCCATCGCCAACGATTGCAAGCGTGGTGTCCTCCCGGAGGGTTCCCAGTAATTCAGCCGACCAAATCAGATCGCGGTATCTTTTTTGTGGCCATAGCCGACCAACAGCCATGATCAATTTCCGATTTGGATCGACCCCCAGTAAGTCAAAGGCTTCATCACGCGAAAGCGGTGAGTCCGTAACAGGCTCGATCCCATTGGGAATCAATGTGAATTTGTCTTGAGAAATGCCGTGTGATGCGTAGAAGTCTCGTACTCCCTCGCTATTCGTTGTGATTGTTTCTGTAAAAGTGGCGAGCTTTCGGTCGACTAGAAAATGGGCAGATGTTTTCCAGGGGTCTACACAGCGTTCGCTGGCAATGATGCGCGGTACCTTCGCTGCCTTGGCGGCCACTCTCCCAAAACTGTTTGCGGCAAATAGCCACGTGTGAACGATCTGAGGCTGGAGTCTTTTCAGTTCACGGCGTAGTCGGAAGAAGGCGCCGGGATCCGCTTTGAATCTTTTTCCGATCACGGTCACCGGAATACCGGCGTCACGCAATTGCGCACTGCGCGGACCATCCCGTGTTAGCAGAATGACGTGAACATCAAAGTGATCGCGTGGTAGATTTAGGGCGAGCAGGCAGAGTTGCTTTTCAGCTCCGCCGCGATCCATCGTTGGGATCACCAACGCAATTCGTTTCGTCATGAAACCGTCTCCGTTGACGGTGAGTTTGGTGGTCGTTGTTGAACAAGCTTCTCAAGCAGATTCATATAGCTCTGAACGCTATCGGTTTGTGGTCGTGAGCGTAGCAGGTTTCGTCGCAGTTCTATCGCCCGGTGCCGTGACGGTTCAAGGTCATCCATGACGCGGCTTACTGCAATGCGGGTCTGTTTGGCTGTGGATTCGTTGAGCCATTGAATCAGGCCTGATGGCTCGGCTTGATGACCGGGGTCAAGGTTGTGGGGTGTTGCACGCTGGCTTGACGGTGACCCACAGAGCAAAGATTCGGTTGATGGCGTTTTAATGCAAACTAACGGTAATTCAGCGGAAATTGCGGTGGGAAGGAAATAATCCAAGCCTTCGTCGTCAGGCTGGAAAAACAGATCAGCAGCTTGGACCAAGTCGGTGAAATCCGAAAACGAACCTGGCATTGCGATAGAGGCGCGTACGCCGTGACCACGCAGGTGTTCGTAGATCCAGTCCCGGTACGGGCCGTCACCTATGAACCAG
>JAPOKD010000419.1 GCA_029977825.1 Planctomycetota bacterium
AGTGGAAAGCAACGCCGCTATGCGTGGGACTACGACAACCAGTATGAAATCTATGCCAAGGAATTGTCAGACGGGACATACACGCGTCTGACTCATGCAAAAGGATATGACGCAGAGGGAAGCTACAGTCCCGATGGTTCCCTGATTGCGTTTGCATCAAACAGAAATGCTTTCACGCGGGAATTGTCCGAGCGTGAGAAAGAACTGTTCAAAATTGATCCAGCGTCAATGATCGATATCTTTATCATGAACGCAGACGGATCAGATGTTCGTCAGTTGACTGACGTAGTCGGCTACGATGGTGGTCCTTTCTTTTCACCGGATGGTAAACGCATCTGCTGGCGCCGATTTGCGGAAAACGGGGCAACCGCAGAGGTCTATTCAATGGACCTCAATGGCGGTGATGTCAAACGCCTGACCAACATTGGGGCGATGAGCTGGGCCCCCTTTTTCCACCCCAGCGGTGACTATTTGATCTTCACGACAAACAAGCATGGCTTCGGGAATTTTGAACTTTATCTGGTTCGTGCTGACGGAACAGGAGAGCCTGTTCGTGTGACTGACACGGACGGGTTTGACGGATTGCCGGTGTTTTTGCCAGATGGCAAGCGGCTTTCATGGACATCAACAAGGACCGCAACGAAGCAGTCACAGATTTTCATGGCAGACTGGGAGGACGCCACCGCCCGAAAATTACTCCATTTGGATGCAGATACAGCAGACGAGGACAAGTCAGCGGCGCTGGCAGCGGCAAAGTCATCCGACCCGGGTTTTTTGCCTACCGATTCAATGCGGCACGTCGACTTCCTCGCTCGGCCAGATTTGGGAGGACGCTTGACGGGCACTGCTGGTGAGAAGCGGGCGACTGCTTATGTGGCTGCCTACCTCGAAAGTCTCGGTTTCGAGGCGGCTGGTGAGGACGGTACCTTCTTTCATTCGTTTGACTTTCCGGCTGGCTCGACTTTGACGGATGCAAACCAGATGACTGTGGCCGGTAAAAACCTCGAGCTTAGTAAGGATTGGCAGCCGTTGGCCTTTTCGAAAGAGGGTGAAACGGGCGAGACGGGAATCGTTTTTGCCGGGTACGGGATGCAAATCCCCGCCAGTGATGGGACTCCAGAATATGACAGCTATGTTCACCTTGCTGTCGGTGGTCAGTGGGTCATGGTGTTGCGTGATATGCCGCAGGACATCACTGCTGAGCAACGACAGAAGATGGCGAGGTACAGCTCGCCACGCAGAAAAGCATCGATCGCACGCGACTTAGGTGCGAAGGGAATTATTTTTGTCACAGGGCCCACAAGCAAAGTCAAGAACCAGTTGATTCGCTTTGATCAGGCAGCCTCGCAGGCAAGCGTCAGTATCAGTGCCGTTTCGATCACCAATGATGTGGCTGAAGAGATTTTCAGGGCTGCAAATCAGGACCTTGCTAAAAGCCAAAAGCAGCTTGATGACGGTTCGCTGCACCTTGGGTTCCCTTTGCAGAATGCCAAGGCATCCGCAACGGTTGGCATTGAGCGGAAGCGGGGCGAAGGCCGAAACGTCATTGCTCGCATGAATGCAGGTGAGAAGCCCAACAACGATGCACCTGTGTTGATCGTAGGAGCTCACATTGACCACCTGGGAACCGGTGGTGGAGGTGGTAGTCTTGCCAAGGATGATGAGCGTGGTCAGGTGCATGTCGGTGCAGATGACAATGCCAGTGGTGTCGCAGCCATGTTGGAAATTGCCCAGTATCTTGCGGCTGAGAAAAAAGCAGGAAGGCTGAAGCCAAAGCGTGACTTGGTGGTTGCAGCCTGGAGTGGTGAGGAACTGGGGCTGTTTGGTTCTCAGGCGTTCGCGGATGATTTCTATCAGCTTTATCCGGAAGCACCACGGCCGCCGAAGACGGGTGAAAAGTCGGCCGCTGTCGCACATGCGCACGGTACAACGACTGATGCTACGCCTTTGACTGCAGCAGTCGCAGCCTACATGAACCTCGACATGGTCGGTCGTTTACGGGAAAAGTTGGTGATCCAGGGAATCGGTTCTTCGCCCGGTTTTGCGAGCGAGGTGCAGCGACGTAATCTGCCGGTGGGACTTGAATTGTCACTTGATAAGACAAGCACGAGGTTACCAACCGATGCCTCTGCCTTTGTTGCACGCGATGTTCCCATCCTCTCAGCGTTCACCGGCGCCCACGAGGATTATCACACTCCTCGTGATACCCCGGACAAGTTGAACTACGAGGGCGTGTCAGATATCGCGCGGTTGTTTGCTCTGATCGGTCGTGGATTCTTGACGAGTTCCAAAGTGCCGGAATTCAAGCTTGAGGAGGGTGAAGCACAGAAGGACGCACCCAGAGCCAGACTCACGGCTTACCTGGGAACCATACCCGATTATGTCGCAGGAGATGTAAAGGGTCTCAAACTCAGTGGGGTTGCAGCGGATGGTCCCGCCGCCAAGGCGGGGGTACGTGGTGGTGACGTTATCGTGCAGCTTGCAGGACGCAAGATCGAGGATATCTACGATTACACCTATGCGATTGAGGCCTTGAAAATCGGTGATGAGGTTCAGATTGTTGTTCAGCGTGGCCCCAAGACGGTGACCATGAAAGTAACACCCACATCACGTGATTGAGAAATTTGTCGTTTGTTCGTTTGAATAATGCCAAGTCTGCCGCCTGTGGTCCGAATCAGATTTGAATAGATCCTGGAGTTGAGTCGTTGTTTTTTGGGCCAATGGCCCAGCAATTGCTTATTAGTCAGGTAACTCGTCAGGGCTGTCATTCTTGTCATTTGGCGGCATTTCCAAATGTTCCTGCAGGTAAATCCATGTATTTTGATCCTGTTTACTGGTTGTTCCTCGCACCACCGTTCTTATTGGGGCTGTACGCCCAGTGGAAAGTGAAATCTTCTTTTGGGGAGATGAGCAACGTGCCTGCGCGAATGAGTGGTGCTATGGCAGCTCGTCAAATGCTTGACAGTGCTGGCTTGTCGGATGTGAATATTGAGTTGGTCAATGGCCATTTGAGCGATCACTATGACCCGCGACACAAGGTGCTGAGACTCAGCCCAGACGTCTACGGTGGCCAGTCCATGGCCGCAGTGGGAGTTGCTTGTCATGAAGCGGGGCATGCATTTCAGGATGCCAAGGGCTATGCTCCGCTTGCTATACGTAATCTGGCTGTACCCGCCGCCAACTTTGGGTCAGGTGCAGGATTCTCACTCTTGTTTTTGGGCTTGGTCTTCAATTTTCCCGCGTTGGCCGTGGTGGGTCTGGTGCTGTTCGCCGGCGTCGTTTTTTTTCAAGTCGTGAACCTGCCCGTTGAGTTTAACGCCAGCAGTCGTGCTCGTGAGGAACTCGTCTCGCAGGGGATTATCGCCGGCAACGAAGAAAAGTATGTTGCAAAAGTATTGAATGCAGCGGCGCTGACCTATGTCGCCGGCACGTTGCAGTCGGTCATGATGCTGCTTTACTATGGCATGCGAGTCTTTGGTAACCAAAGGTAGTGTTCGCAATCTGCCGTATGCTGATCGCGTTCGCCTTAACTTTGCGTCACCCTGCTACCCACTAACAGGGTGACCGCGTGCCTCCAGAGATACTTGGACGTGCTTGCTCACTGAATTATGAAGCCAGTGACCGGTCAGGATTTATCGCTGTCAAGCCAGTCGAGGCCCAAGTCCAGCGATGTGGCCTGGTGTGTAAGTGCACCGCTGCTGATGCGGTCCACGCCCGTAGCGGCAATGGCGGGTAGCGTGTCAATTCGGACATTACCTGAAGCTTCCAGTTCCACTGATGAGTGCATTGCGTTCCTGATCGCTACAGCATCGCGAAGTTGATCGATGGTGAAGTTGTCAAGCAAAATGATATCGGGATTGATCGGCAAGACGTCTTTGAATTGCTCCAAACTATCGACTTCGATTTCGACCATGTCGGGCGCTGTCAGGCGTTCTATTTTCGAGCCGCGCCACCGGATTGCTTTTTCTGCCGCAGCACTTGCCTCAATGGGTCCCTTGCTGTTACCTGCTAAAGCGAGGTGATTGTCTTTGATCAGGAATCCGTCATACAGTCCGCTACGGTGGTTTTGGGCTCCGCCACAGTGTACGGCGTACTTTTCTAACAGACGCCAACCCGGTGTTGTCTTGCGAGTGTCGTACAGACGGGCATCGGCCTGTTGAAGTGCTGCCACATAGCGTGCAGTCAGGCTCGCAATCCCACATAAGCGGCCAACGATATTCAAAATGGTGCGTTCGCTTGTCAGCAGGTCCCGAACGCTACCTCGTAGCGTTGCGATCGGCTTGCCAGGTGTGAGTTGTTGCCCATCCTCCAGAGCCAGTTCGATCTCCAGGTCGGCGTCGAATTCATCAATGATCCACGACAAAGTAGCGAGTCCAGCACAAACACCTGACTCGCGAGGGACAATTTGACAACCACCCCGGTTTTCCGGTTCTATCAGGCACACTGTGGTCCAGTCCAGCGAATCACGCAGATCTTCAGCAATTGAAAGTCGAACAAGGGATCGAAGGTCAGCCTCGAGTAAGGAATCGGCTGTCACGGTTTGGTAATCTTTGGCGGGTTTACGTGACGATTCGTCGCTCATGGAAACTCAAATTTGGTAGGGAAATGGGGAGCCGTGCAGGATCGGTTAATGCACTCGACTTGGTGGAGCGGGCAGCAGTAGCTGTGGTTCCCGAGATAATAACGCAGACTGGCCGATTTATCTTGGTGTAGCTTTGCTTTGAATGCAAATAGCCTGCTCGCAGTTGTGCTTCGTTTTTAAAATGTCCCTCTTTTCTTTGTTGGATTGCTGCAGACCAAAATCGGAATCTGAACCTAAAGCGGCAGTATTTGGTTTACAACCACGTTGTGAATTCACTGGTAGCCCGACGCTGGCAGTTGGTGCAATTAATTGGTGGAGAGGTTTTGAATGAATCAGTCAAAGATTAAGCAGGGGTTTGTGTTTACAAAACGGCCAGTACAGTGGGTGATTGTGATTTCGATTTCGTCCTTCGTTTTCGCCACGATCTGCTTGAGGGAGGTGTCACTGCGAGCTGCTTTGGAAGATGGCAGTGCGGTGGAATCAAATCTGGGTATCCGGAAGATGGGCTTGATTGTCAAAGTCGATTTGAATTCAGCGAATGCCCATGAGTTGGCTTTGCTCACAGGGGTTGGTCCTGTTCTGGCAAGTCGTATTGTGGCGGATCGAAAGTCGCGAGGTGCTTTTGAGTCGGTGGATGATTTGCAGCGTGTTCGTGGTATCGGCCCCGGGAAAATAGTCGATATTCGCAGGATGGCGATAGTCAAAGAGTTTGCGTTTGAATCACATTAAAGCGGGATTCTTTCGCTCAGGCTGGTCTTTGTTTTGATGTTGTTTGTGTTCAGTCTCCTACGTATCGGGTCGTCGCTTCGTTAGGATGACGTAGCGGTGGTGGGTATCTGCCAGAGTTGCTCTTTCTGTTTAAAACGTAAGTGGATTGTTCTTGATGCCAGAATCAGACAACAGCGGGACATCGGATGATCGCGAGAGGCGAGTGGATG
>JAPOKD010000285.1 GCA_029977825.1 Planctomycetota bacterium
AAATGTTCCATTGTTGAATGCCACAAGTGCATCAGCGTCAGCAGCCGCGTCAGGCAGGCCGCCAAGCCAACGAGCAATAGAAACACGTTCGACCGTAAGGTGCTTGCCTCGATTGACAATTCGGATGCCACTGTGCTCGGAGTTGCTGTCTTCCGGGGGCGATACGTTCTCTGGTGGGGCATCCTTGGTGCTTCCGACGGCCTCGCTTGCAGACCCTTTGGGCATCTGGAGTGATGCTAGCAGTTTGCCATCCTTTCGCATTATATTTAGCGTTCCTGACACTTGATCCAGATAGAACGTCAAGCGTAGATCGCGTCTTAAGCTCAGGTCAGATATCAATGCCAGATTGGCGGAATCTTCATTCTCACGGATTGCGACCAACCTTTGGCCGACCGTTTCCAGACGCCAGCCGTCAGTCGGGCGGTCCCGCGTGGCCGTGACATCCGATGCAAGTGAAATCACAAAGTCTGCCTGATCATTCCAGGACAGAGTGAGTTCGATTACTGATCGTGTGGGTACGCCCAGATCGCCATTGAGTACTGCGCCCCGTCGGGTAGTTGACAGATAGTTACCGTCTTCGCTCCATCCGGTTGTTTCCCATTTCGCTGTGTTCCATGATTGAAGGCCTTTGGAACGGGCGAATAAAACGGTTTCGTTTTCCTGGACGCGGTACAGACGGGTGATCGAATCTGCAGGGACCCGGTAGGCGCCAAACGATTGCGTTTGGATTGTGAGGAAACCATCCTCCCATGCTGTGATGTTGCCATAAACGATATCCCGATTCGTGAACTCGATGGCGAATTCATCAGACCTGAGACGGTCAGGGCCCAGGGTAGTCCGCGGATACTTGATGCTTTCGACTGCTTGAATTTTGAACTGGAACGGCGTGGCGAATCCGGATGCGAGCCAATGAACAAGCTTTGAATCAGTCGTGGGGAGGAGTTGCCCGGGGAGTTGGCTTCCATCGATCAGGGTGAGCACACCTGTCCGGTACGCTCCGATGTTGTTGGTAGGCGACTTGCCGGTGGACCCTGTGGATGCTGCTTTGAGGTCCGGCAGTTCCCCTGTTGCGTAGCTGCATCCAAAAAAACAAAGCAGCAACAGCGACCGCATCACGGTAGTTGTAATGTCGGAAAGTCTGGACACTTCAGCGCTCGTAAATTGGCAGGAATCGATAATTAACAGCGAGAGACAACAGGCATAGACTGGTTGAAACGTGGGGCCCGTGGGTACCTGAGAAACTGCCGTCTTCTGCTTGTGATTTTTTCAGGCGTCGCACCAGTCCCTTGTTCCATGTGGTCCATGCGCCAATATCCGCCTGAAAAAAGGCTTGGGCCTGATAGTAACTTTGGTATTCGATTCCACCGTGTCCGGGGCTGCCCCCCTGAACCTTGTCCTTAAGGTAGCTCAGGGTGGTCTTGAATTGCGGAATATCTTTCCTTCTCGCAATCGAGAAAACGAGATTCGCTATCGAGATGCGAGCAAGGGATTCATTAAAACCTCCTACCCCACCGGAATAGGCTACTTGGCCGGATGGTGCAGTCATTTTAATGAAGTATGCGATTGCTCGATCGATGGCTTCGTCAGGAACCTCGAGGCCCGCATTGCGTGCTGCAAGTAATCCCATAAGAACAGCGCCGGCAACCGATGTGTCCGCATCACTTCCACTTGGGTTGTATCGCCATGCGCCGTAGGTGTTGGTTTTTTGAGAGGTAATCGAGGAACGAACCGCAAGCTCCAAAGACTGCCCTATGGTTCGGTTTGCGGCATCGGGAATACCGTCCCAAAGATTGCGGTCATCCACCGCTCCGTACGCCTCGGCAAGTCCGAGACAGGCGAATCCGTGGTGGTACATTGAGCCGCCACAGTAACCTGTCGTCTTGTCCTGTTTGGAAATGATGTATCGGAGGGCTCGCCGGATATTGCCAGCATACATCCCAAAATTTGGGTCTTCACCGGACGCCATGAAACACATCACGGCCATGCCGGCAATGCCGGCGCCCTGTTGTTGTGACTGCCAGCCTCCATCGCTCGCCTGTGTTCGACTCAAGAAAGCCAGTCCACGATCATACATGTCTCTGACATCCCGAGGCACGGGATCACCAGTACGGATCTCTAACACCTGTCCCGTAAGTGAGGAGCATGATGCAACGGACAGGAACCCAATGATGGCAACGTGGAGTAGTAACTTATGCATTATCTTTTTCGCAGTTCCGCGAGAGCTATGAATTGCTTCACGATGGGCCATTCGTCGTCACTGAAAATGGGTCGAAGCTTGTTTTCAACTTCCTTCAGTTTCGGTAAGGTTGCGAACAGCATGGGCTCGTTGTAATCGTGAGGCTCCATGGGCTCGGTGTTTTCCACGATTGTCTTGATCATGGCCTCTCGCTGCTGAATGGTCAGGGGAAGGCGTGAGTCCAAGGAGGCGACTGTGGCGCGAACAAGATTTCGGTAGAGCGTCAGTCTGCGTTTGCGATTGAATTCCTCGGTTGTTTCGAAATCCGACGGCGTCAAAATCGTCATCTTCGTTTTGTGGTACAGCGAACCCTCGGCATGAAGTCCCTTCTGGTACCGCTCCATGAGCGGCAGGGCAGCGGTTCGCATTTTCGGAAACTGCGCGGAGAATACGTCCTGAGGAATGCTTCCAAACTTCCACTGGCTTTTTAACTCCTCAAATTCGGCAAAGAATCTCTGGATGTCAATCTCACCCGCAAGTACCAGTTTTGCTCGCTGCTCGTTGTTCAACTCGATTGATGACTCCGTCAAGGCAGTCTTGGCCTGAAGCATTCGGTCGGCTTTTGCACGAGCAGAGGTGGCAACCATGTTGCGAAAGCATAACCGGTCGAAGTTTTCACCGCTGTAATTAATCACACGAGCCGGCCTTGCAGCGTCCTGCGCCTCAGCGTTCGACGCAGCGTAAAGCAAAACGATCAACAGTCCAGTAAAGGTTCGGAACTCGGTTGTGACGAACGGTGTGAGAATTCGCATGAATGAAAGAGTGAAGTTTGCTAGTGAATGGGAGTGTGGCTACCAGCGGGAGAAAAAACGGTGAGCTTGTAAAAGGGCGAAAATTTGACACAAAATCTCGCAAGGACGGCAGGTTTGTGTCTGACGAGTCCGGTGTTGTTTCGCCTCAAAGAGGATACCTCAATTCTTTTTCTCTTCAGGAAGCTGCTTAAAACCTGGAGGCAAGATCGTGGAGAGAAAATCATTGGAGTTGAAGTAGTTTACCCATGGTTGGTTGTAATTCGGGTGTTTTTGAGTTTTCCAAAGTGCGTTTTGTCGTTCCGATAGTATATCGCTCATGTTTTCGGGCGAAGGAACTGGAATCATATGGCGGTAAAAGAACGCGACTGGCAGGGTAGCCTTCCTGGTAGTTTCGAATTGTTCCACTCTGGTTGCTACCGTTTCCATTTCGGTAGGGGACAGAAGAACTTGTGAGTCAATCAGGTTCGTGACAATTGATGCTGCCGCCGTGATGTTCGCATCCGCTCTGGCAGCGAGCTCTTGTCGGTATGCTTTGGCAATCGTGGGTTTGAACGTTTCGTCGGCGAGCGTTTGTAGATATTCAGTTAAAAGCTGCTGAGGACGAGGCCAAGCGTTTGGATCTTTGGTTTTGCTGAGGTCGAGATACATCTGCTGTATCTGGTCGATGTGGTCTGTGGTTGCTTCGGTAATCTTCTGGTACTCAGACTCAGTTGGCTTGCATACCTTCTTGAGGAAGAATAACTCGCGACCTGCCAATTCATCCATTTTCGCTGCGAGGGGAATTGCGACGCGTCCCCGTGCAACCCTAACCTGAGCATTGCAGCGATAGCACAGGTTGATGGCAACCAGGCAGATGACTGCTACGGTTGTCAAGCGAAGAGAGAGTGCCGGAGGTATCAGGAGACGATATTTCATTGAACTGTTACGGGATGAGTAAACTCAAATGTTTTCACCAGCGTTTTGGAAAAGACTTTGATGGAACATGGCAGCGAATTGTAGCTGTGATCCACTATCTTGAATTGACGCGTTGGGAGTCTCTGGTGTTATTGCTGTTGGTCCGCTTTCCATGCCTCCAGGCGACTGAAGTATTGGTCCAGCCCCGTGCGGAATTCTTCAGGCAGAGGCATGCCGGTGTTTCCCGTGGCTTGCGTGGCTGAGAGTTCTTCTCGGTTTTCTTTGTCATTGACGCCGGAACCAACCATTGCCAACGCTGGTGTTTCAGTATCGCCGCTGCCACCGCCGCCAGGGTCTGCTCCCCCTCCTCCACCCGCGTTGGGGTTAAAGCGTTTGGACTTCAGCAGTAATTCGATAACCTCGGTTTCGGCAGCGATGGCTGGCGGCCCAGTCTCAGGTTTGACAAGGATTTCCGTTGTTTCCGCCATCACCCCTGAAACCTGCGACAAAAGGCCAATCTCTTTGTCAAACTCGGATTCCGCGTCTGGCAATTCCAGGATGCGTCTGACGACGTCATCCATGCGTTCATTGAAGCCATGCTGTTTTTCGGACAGTCGGTTGGCCGTCATCACATGCTCGGTATCAGTGACAGCTGGCCTCGCTTGTTCAGCGACCCGTGTTTCTTCACGAAGTTTCACCTCACCCTCGAGAAGTTGCAGTACTTCCAGAACGATTGCCGGAGGAAGACTGCCCTTGGGTTTCCCGCCCGGACTGGCACCACCCTTGGTGACTTCAACCAGATCTTCGGCCCAACGATCAAAGTTGTCACTCCAATATTCTGCCTGGGAGATGGCAAGGCCATTTTCTTTTCGGAGATTGTCTGCCAAAAGACGCAGTTCAGCGGTGACGTCCTGTTCCCGCATGTCATCAAGTACACGTTGGAACAACATGAACCTGCTTCGTTCAAAGTACGCGGCCATGTCATCCATGATGTGGGACGCCTCGTTGCTGCTGTTGGTCTCAACTTCCGCGAGTTGCGAAAAAGTCTGTGCATGGATTTCTTTTTCACGCTCCGATACGCCAAACGAATTTGGGACGATGTTCGAGAGTGTGCCTGCAACCGCCTGCTGTTTTCGTGAGGCAGCCTTGAGTCGTTTCACAAGCGTGCTGCCTTCCAGATTCGCGAGTATGTTATTCAGTTCATCAGCTACTTTGTCGAATTCGGCCAGCAGCTCTTTCTGCTCGGTAACCGCGCCCTCCAGAGGAGACTGCTGGTCGGACGGAGGTGAATCGCTTTTGGCGTTTCCTGCAAGCTTTGTGTCCGGTAAGCCGAAACGCCCCTGACTCGGTTTACCCAGAGGTGTGTCTTCGGGCTTTGTCTTGCTGAGATCGTGCTGCGTTGATTCAACATCGTTGATGCTCGGTGCGGGAGTGGGCGAATCGCTTTCCGGCGTCTCCTCTTCACCTGGTTTGGATTGCCCCGACTGTGTTAGTCGATTCTTACCCACCTGCTTCCCTTGTTTACCATCCTTCTTGGGGGGCGATTGACTGGTCTGCTGGGCGGACTTGTCGAGCAGGTTGGCAACCGAAGGCATGCGGTTCGCTGAGATGTCTTTCAGGATTTGCATCATCTCTGCCCACTGATCCAGATTTTCGACAGCGATCTCTTGATTGCGCATCGCCTCCTTGAGGAGCCCCTCGCCATTTTGCACAAGGTTTTTCAGACGACGACCATTGTTCCGTTCCCGGTCTGCCTGGTCGGTCAGTTTTTCCAGGTTCGTCTCGGTGGCTAGTTCCTCGGTGGGTAGCTGTCTCAGTTCCTTGTTGGTTTCGTGCAATTGCATCTCGCGATCACGAACGTCCAGGGACATTCGGTGCCATCGTGCAAGTTGGGTAGTGATCCAGATTGCGTGCTGCTCGGCATCGAGAACATCAAACACGGAAGTAGGAGAATAAACTCGTTCACGGTTCGGCAGGTAGTCTTCGACAAAGACGCGCACTGCGATAGGTTGTGGCGTGATTTGATGGCTAGCAGGGGAAAACGCACCTACCAATTCGAGAAATTCAGCCTGTTGATGTCCCGCCCCCAAAATGGACTCGCCAGAGGCAATGTTGGTGTTCGTTTCATCTAATCCCTGCCATTCTATTCCTACACGTTGGACGCCGAAGTCATCTCGAGCGCGAATGGTGAATGTCACCACTTCGGAATCAAGCATCACCTTACGCCTTGGCAGATTGTCACAGATGAGTGTCGGTGCTCCGTCTTCGGTCGCTTCGATGGCTAGATTGAAAGGCTGGCTACCGGACAGGCCATCGTGGTCTGTCCATTGAAACTCAATTTCCGAATTTTGGCTGATGAGTAACGGAGCAGTCGAAAAAGAAGCCTCCGCAGGGTCGGTTGGCTGGCCATTTACTTGTGCAGCAGCAAGTTCGCGCGAAGCACTGGCTAAAAAGGTTGCCTCGCTGCCTTTGACGGCGGAAAAGGAAGAGCCACGAATATCTTTCCTGATTGTCTCTTTGCGACCCAAATATGATGGTAGCTGTACGTTTGCCTTGATCGAACTGAGTTCAGGTCGCAGTTTGGGTTCAATTGCGATCAGTCCCTTGAAGTCACCTACCTTGACGAACAGGTTTGCCGTTTGGATTTGGCCAGGCAATGAAAACTGATATTCCGTTGCAGTAAGTTCAGCGATTTGCGCAGGCTGACGCTCCATGGCGACGCTTGCAGTGCCGGGCGACCATTCGGTATCGGGGCGTAGTGCAACTGACAGTTCAAATGGTTCGCCATGAGCGACGACCAGATTATCAGGTAAGTCCTGCACACATGCAAAAGTGTATCTCGGTGTTGATCCCCATGGCATGAGAAACCGCGCCCACGCATTTCTGGTTGCCGTTGCAGTGAAAATCAACAGTGCAAATACGGCCATGGCTAGCAGACCAGCTGCGGCAGAGCGATGGCGATGGCGCGGGTTGGGTATCGCTTCCGATAAATCCTGTTCCTGAACAGATGCCGCTACCTGCCTGATCGCGGCTTCCACCAGTTCAGGAGATCGTGACTGCTCCGATGTATCTTCAGACAGTTCGATCACGCCTAGCAACTGGTCGCCTGCCGAGGGGTGAGTTTCGGATAACAGGCGGGCCAGCTGGTCCAGCCGTCGACGTTTGATGATCCATCGATTGATTGCCAGCGGGATCAA
>JAPOKD010000328.1 GCA_029977825.1 Planctomycetota bacterium
GGCACCTACCGGTTACAGGCAGAAGCTGTGCCCATGGACAAGGAACTCGTCACGACCAACAACACCCAAGTCGCTTTTGTCGAGGTTCGTGCAGGGGGAGGGCGGATTCTTTACCTTGAAGGAAACCCACGACTCGAACAGGCATTTTTACGCCGCTCGCTGCGACGCTTTCCCGATCTCGCTCTGGATTATCAATGGATTCCGTATGACACCGTTGACCGTTGGCCGGTTGATCTGGACGGTGCCTTTGAACCTGGCCGCTACGACATTTACATCATCGGTGATCTACACGCCGATGCTCTGGGCGAGGAACAGTTGCAACAACTTGAAGATACCATCGGAAAGGGTGCTGGACTGGTAACGCTTGGTGGATCCTACGCTTACGGGGGTGGTGGTTACGCTGACTCACCTTTGGCTGCTGTCATCCCGATCCGCATGGATTCCAGTCACGCGCGTGCCCCTGGTGGCTCCAGGACCCCAGTTGCAGGTAGCCAAATCGATACCCAGCTGAAACCCAAACTGTCGCGTTCTCATCCCATCACCGATCTTGGCGGGGACACACCATCCAGAATATGGAATGAGCTGCCTTCCTTGCTGGGAGCCAATCGACTGATCGGGCCAAAGGTTGCCCCAGGTGTTGAGGTTGTTCTGGAATCAGACATGGGTGATCCCTTGATGGTCATCGGAGAGTATGGCAGCGGACGAACGACAGCCCTTGCATTTGATTCAACATGGAGATGGTGGCGTTACGGTCGCAACGAAGTGCACCGCCGCTTTTGGCGACAATTGGTTTTGTGGCTTCTGTCACGGGAAAACAATGCTGACAGTCGACTCGTTATCACCATGGACGCACGCAGATTTTCCACAGACAAGCCACCCGAATTTCGTGCAGAAGTACAATCATTGAATGAGCAGAATGAACTGACTCCACTGGTCGCGGAAATCGTAGATTCCAATGGCGACGCAACGCCATTGAATATCAATACCGAAAGCAGCAGTGCCCAATCGAGTCGCACGACTCAAGCGATCCGCGGTCGCATTTCTGAACTTCCGGTGGGGTTTTATCGACTGCGAGTGCGAGCAGAATCACCCGACGCGACTTTGCCACCAGAAGAGCTTGCATTTCAGGTGGTGGACGAAAGCCGAGAATTGTCTCAACCGCTCGCTGACCCCGTTTACTTAAGTCAATTGGCGGATTTGACCGCCGATCACGGCGGTGCCTCTTTTATGCCCGAAAAAATTGATGAACTGATCACAACTATCCAAAACCGTCGAAGCATGGCGGAAACCCCAGTGATTGAAAAGTTTCGGCTGGGGGATGGACCGTTCACCGGATGGCTGCTGTTCGGCATCTTTGCCGGAGCCTTATCAACAGAGTGGTTCCTGCGGCGAAAATGGGGCTTGGCCTGACCTGGCCAGCAATTCAACAAGCAGATCGTCAGCGCTGTGACTCACAATGGAACGCTGCAAGCCATGGTGGGCGTAATCGGCGGCGAGTCAGAACCGGGCTGGTGCGTGTAATTCCCGCAACTCATCAGCCGTCATCTTCTGAACCTCCCGGTCATAGGTCATCAATCCGTTGACTTCACCTTCAACATCCGTCGTCTGCGTATAAACACCCGCGGCCACACCTCGGCGCCGAAGTTTCATGAGGGTTTCAAATGATCGACGATATCGCTGCCTGTATTCGTCTCTCGTAGCTGGCAAACCTCCATACCCCCAATTTCGAATTTCCGAATTCCATTGGTGACCGGGGACCACAAAGCCATGACCACCAAACTCACCTACCACCTTCACGTAGTCATTGAATCTCTGATCCTCGAACGGAAACACTGGTTCAGGATAATTATGTCGATCCACGACATCGCCGACTGGAAAGAAGTTCCCCCCACTGGCAATATTCACCAGACGCGTGACATCAAGATTTTCCATCAACTGACCAATTCGTATGGTCTCATGTTGACCCCATCTTTCGTTGAACGGGACCCACATCACAATCGAGGGATGATTTCGAAGGCTCCCCACCATCGCTTTCAATTCTTTGACGAACTGCTCATGCTGCTCTGCAGGCCATTCGTCTTCCACTGGATTCGGAGCAAGCTTGCTCCAAAAGGGTCTCCCGCCTGTACTTGGCATGTCCTGCCAGACCATCATCCCGATTCGATCGCAATGAGCATAGTAACGCCGCGATTCAACTTTGATGTGCTTCCGAATCATGTTAAATCCGGACTTCTTCAAATAGTCGACATCAAATCGCATCGCTGCATCACTGGGGGGCGTCAACAAACCATCAGGCCACCAACCTTGATCTAACGGACCGTAATGGAACACTACTTTTCCGTTCAACGTCATGCGGATCTGCCCCGCCGGTCCACGGACAGTTCCTATTTCCCGCATGGCTGCGTAAGACTCGACGCGATCAACCAGTCTGTCGCCATCAAACAGTTCCATCGTGATTTCATAGAGATGCGGGTTTTGCGGCGACCACAACTTTGCATCAGGAATCCGCACACTTAGGGCAGCATCAGCGACACCAACCACACCGTCACCATCACGAACAGTGATCACGATACGCTCTGCATCCAAGGGTTCCCCGTCCAGTGTTGGTAGCACGCGTAACGTACCCTCGGCAATCCTTGGTTTCATTTTCACCATTCGGAAATGCCTCTCGGGCACGTTCTCTAACCAGACGGTCTGCCAAATCCCTGAAACGCGAGTGTAGTAGATTCCTTTCGGCTTCAGTGACTGCTTTCCCAGGGTCTGAGTAGGTGCCGTCTGGTCAATCACACTGACAGTCAACTCGTTATCACCCGGTTGCAATGCGTCTGTGATGTCAAATTTGAATGGATCACTGCTACCTTGATGGGATCCAATCTTTATTCCATTGAGATAAACGGTGCATTCATAGTCAACTGCCTCGAAATGCAAATGAGTACGATGCCGCTTGGGAGTCTGGTGCCGGAAAATGCGTCGATACCACAACGTTTCGCCGGGTGCGAGCAGTCGCTGGACACCACTAAGTGCTGACTCGACAGGGAAGGGCACAAGGATATCACCCTGATAGACCTGTGGAATCTGCCCACTCTTGTGAACTCCATACTGCCACAAGCCATTGAGGTTTTTCCAATTGTCTTCGCGGCGAAACTGGGGTCGCGGATACTCCTGCCAAACATTCTGGGGAGTGACCTGTTTGCCCCAACGAGTCAACATTGCCTCGGGAGACACCTTCCATTCGCCACTGACAACAGACGTCAGAATCACGAGAACGAAGCAGCAACAGAACCTCATGCCTTTTTACCTTTTTATAGATCAATACCTTGCCCCAACAAACCCGCAACCGCGTGCCTGATGAAATACATGCATCACATGTTCTGAATGCGTTTCCATCCTGAATTTCGCTCTGCGTTTACTTCGATACAACGATGTTCGGAATCACAGTGAAACCGTCACTGAAATAAATACGACCAAACATCAAAAACGCCTAACTGCTTGAACTGAGTGTCGAGTCCTTGGTCGCATCGCGGTTGCGGCGCAATTGCCCACAGGCCGCATTGATGTCATCACCTTTGCGCTGGCGGAACTTGACATTCACCCCACCAGTTTCCAAAACCTGCCGGAATTCGGCAATGGACGCTTTACTTGGAGTCACGTACGGCAAACCCTCGACGGGATTGTACGGAATCACATTGAGCAACACTGTGCGATGTCGCAATAACTTGGCGAGTTGTCGTGCATGGTCCGTCGAATCGTTGACGCCACCAAGTAAAACGTACTCAAAAGTCAAACGCCGCCCTGACTTGTCAAAATAGCGATCGGCAGCATCCAACACCTTATCAATGCCAATCTTATGGTTAACCGGAACGAGTTCATTTCTCAATTGGTCATTAGGTGCGTGCAGACTGACAGCCAAATTGTAAGGCGTTCCATTGTTGGCGAGTCGATCAATGGCTGGTGGCAAACCAACGGTGCTGATCGTGATGCGTCTGGGACTGATCCCCAATCCATCTGAACTGCGAGCGACATTCAATGCGCCCAACACTCGGTCCAAATTAGCCAGTGGCTCACCCATGCCCATCATGACGATATGACTTAGCCGTTCCGTGTCAGCAAGCCTTGCCTGCAACAATAACATCTGTTCCAGAATTTCGCCGGTGGTGAGATTTCGATCAACACCATCCAGACCGCTCGCACAAAAAACGCAACCCATTGCGCAACCGACCTGACTGCTCACGCAAATGCTACGCCGCGTTCCATCCCGCAGCAGTACACACTCGACTTCACCACCATCAGGTAATCCCACCAGCAGTTTGTCCGTTCCATCGGTGGATTGAACCACTGCAGATTGAGTGGTCACAAAGACGCGAAATGATTCGGCCAGCTGAGTTCGCAAAGCCTTGGGCAAGTCACTCATTTCCTGAAAGTCGGTAACGCGACGTTGAAAAACCCAGTGGATAATCTGCTTGGCGCGAAAGCCGGGTTGCCCGTGATCAATCAGCCACTGCTTGAGATCCTCTTGGCTGAGATCCAGCAAATGTCTGCGATGATCCACCGGCAAGGTTGACGACGATGGATTTCCAGAATCGATAACGGGTAGATTCACAGTCGGTTGACAGGTGTAAAAAGTAAGGAAATGTTGGGATTTTCCCCGATCTGGAGAAATCACCCTGACCCACGGGCCGATCAGGTGACTCGGCAACAACCAGCAGATGCCTTAGTTTGTGTGAGAGTTCGTCACCGTTCCCTCTGCCGCTGAGTGTAACCTCCCCATGACAAATAACGAAATCAACACCGATCAAGCCCTCGACCGATATCTAACCATCACCGCCATTCCCGGCGTAAGTGGTGATGAAGCTGCGGTGGCAGCCAAGATTGTGGATTTGCTTCGTGAAGCCGGGGTCGCGGATTCCCAAATCGAATTTGATGGTGCTGAAAAACGCACAAGACTCGACGGAAACTGCGGCAACCTGCTTGTTTCCCTGCCTGGCAATGGGACTGGGCCCCGGACACTACTCTCCGCCCACATGGATACCGTCCCGATCTGCGTCGGTAGCCAACCGGTCGTGGAAGGTGCGGAGGTCCACAGCAGCGCCCCTACCGGCCTGGGCGCTGATGACAGGGCAGGCTGTGGCGCCATCCTGACAGCGATCATTGAACGACTCAAACAGGGTGATGAACATTTCCCACCAGCGATTGTCAGTTTCCTTGTTCAAGAAGAAATCGGCCTTGAGGGCGCCCGAAACCTCGACATTAGCAAAGTCGGACAGGTCGACCGGGCATTCAACTTCGACGGTGGGACAGTCGAAAAACTGACCATTGGTGCCATCGGTGGCGAACGCATGAGCATCAAAGTCAGTGGCATTCCCGCACATGCCGGTGTCGCCCCTCAGGAAGGTGCCAGCGCCATCGTGATGGCTTCTCGAGCCATCGCTGATCTGCATAACCGAGGGTGGCTCGGAAAAGTGCAACAGGGAGACGAGGCTGGAACTTCGAATGTCGGTGTCTTTCAGGGTGGTGAGGCAACCAATGTCATCACCCCTGAGGTACACCTGCGTGCCGAAGCACGAAGCCATAGTGCCGAAATGAGAACTCGGATTGTCAGTGAAATCAGACAGGCCTTTGAACGTGCTGCTGCCGAGGTCACCAATCATGAAGGTGCTGCTGGAACAGTCGAATTTTCCTCCAATGTCGACTACGAATCCTTTGCTCTTGCTGAGGATCACCCCTCGATCGCCGCAGCAAGTGATGCCGTTCGCGTGGTGGGACGCGAACCTTTTTCCGAAATTTCAGATGGCGGCCTCGACGCCAACTGGCTATTTCGACTGGGAATCGAAGCCGTCACACTTGGATGCGGACAAAAGAATATCCATACGGCCGATGAAAGATTGATCATTGCTGATTATCTGGATGCCTGCAAAATTGCGACCTGGCTGATCACCGAAGGTGCAGGTCATGAAGGATGATGATGAGCTTTGCCTCTGCTTTCATGTTACGAAGCGGAAAGTAAAGCAGTTTATCCGTGTCCATCAACCAACTGTGCCAAGCCAACTGTCCGATTGCTACGGTGCGGGGACTGGCTGTGGTTGGTGCAGGCCGTTTTTAAAACGCCTGATGGAGCAACCAGACACGGATGCCACACAACTGCCCGACCCCGATGCCTACGCGACGAACCGACGTCAGTATCGGCAAAGGAAAAAATGAACGGGCGAGAAATGCAGGAGATATTTCCTTAAACAATTGGCCCCGAGAGCAATTACCAGGCGATTCGTGAAGGAAAAAATTCTGCAATCAGATCCAGGTAAAATGGTTTCAAACTCTCAATGTCTGGCCGTTCGTCACTTTTGGAATACAGGTCGTAAGGGTTGAACTTACGGACCCATTCGAACATTTGCTGATCCCGCTCGCTGAACAGATGCTGGTAGGCGTTTTCTCGATGCGCTGGATAGAACGAGTGGTAACGAATCATGTACTGGGCTTCGA